>JALVLE010000081.1 GCA_027033555.1 Caldifarciminota bacterium
ATAACGTTTGAACCCACTTTCACATTGTGGGCAAGATGTACAAACCCCATAAGGTAATTATTGTTCCCGATAATGGTGGCTTTTCCTTCACCTGTTGCTCTGTGAATGTTTGCATATTCTCTTATTATGTTGTTGTCACCTATGATTACCCATGATGCTTCTCCCTTGTAAGCATAATCCTGTGGCAAAAGTCCTATGGTTGCATAGGGGAAAATTTTGTTGTTTTTACCGATTTTCACATTACCCTCTATAATTACGCCGGTGCTGATTTCCGTCCCTTCTCCAATTTCTATGTTGCCTTTTAGTACCGCATGGGGTCCTATTGAGACATCATCGGCCAATTTAACATCGCCCTCAATTATGGCGGTTTTGTGGATGTTCATCTTATCTCTCCACTATACGTGCAAGAAATTCTCCCTCTGCCACCACAGTATCATCAACCATTGCCACTCCCTTCATTTTTGCCACCTGTCCGCCGAATCTGAGGAGCTCCAGTTTCATAATAAGCTGGTCTCCAGGAGTTACTGGTTTACGAAATCTTACTTTGTCTATCCCGGCAAAATAGAGAAGATACTTATCCCTTTTTTCAGGTGCTATTTTGTTTAAAAGCAGGAATCCGCCGGTTTGGGCCATGGCTTCAACTATAAGAACCCCTGGCATAACAGGTTTTTCAGGGAAATGTCCCAGGAAAAATTCCTCGTTAAAGGTGACGTTTTTTAATCCAACAACTTCCTTTTCTGTGAGTGAAAGGATCCTGTCCACAAGCAGAAAGGGGTATCTATGGGGCATGTACTTTAATATTTCATAAATATCAAATTCCATGCTCTTCCTCCAGTTTCCTAATAAACTCAATGTGTTCTGTGTGTCCCGCCTTTTTAATAAAAATACTTCCTTTTATGCGTTTGCCTAAAAGGGCGGCATCTCCTATAAAATCAAGGATTTTATGTCTTACAGGCTCATCTTTAAAACGGAGCTGGCCTTTATAAATGCCGTCTCTTGTGAAAATTATAGTATTGTCTGGGGTACCTCCTTTTGCAAGGCCCATTTTCTTTACTCTTTCTATTTCGTGATAGAAAATAAAAGTTCTGGCTGGTGCGATGTTTTTTAAATAAAAATCCGGGTTATAAAGTGGTGCTTGGTATACCTGCTTTCCTATGGGAGGCGGAAAATCCACATAGTAGGTGATAATATCCTCCGGAGAATCTTTGAGTGTAAAAGAGGCCCTGTGAGTGGAGTATTCAAAGTGGGAAGGGGTGATGGCCACGGATTCGTGTTGGGTTTCACTTAAGCCCGCTTCAAGCAATTTCTCTGAAAATAAAAGTGAGGAACCATCCAGTGCCGGGGGCTCAGTCCCTTTTTCAAATACAATATCCGCACTTTCAATGCCCATTCCATTTAATGCGGATAAAAGGTGTTCTGCTGTGAATACCAAAAAGCTTCCATCACCTAACACCACGCCTCTTTTTGTCTCTTTTACAAAAGAATAATGCGCAGGAAAGCTGTGAGTACCTTTGTAAAACATAATCTTTCCTTTATCAGAGGGAATCACCCTTAATTTTGAACTCTCTCCTGTATGAAGTCCTGTACCTTCAAAGACCACCTCTTTGCTAATGGTTCTTTTCCTCAAGCTTCTGCTCCAGCTTTTTTACCCTTTTAAAAAGCTCTTCTATACGGGATAGGTAGGCCATCTCTCTCCAAGCAATTTTCCTTTCTTTTGCTGGACTTCCCACATACATTTTGCCCTTTTCTGTGTCTTTGCTTATTCCGCTTTGGGCCATGATAATTGTGTTATCCGCCACTTTTACGTGGTCTTTTACCCCCACCTGTCCTCCCATCATTACCCATTTACCAATTTCAGTACTGCCTGCTATGCCGGACTGCGCAGCAATAACTGTATGCTCACCAATTTTTACATTGTGAGCGACGTGGACCTGGTCGTCTAATTTTGTCCCCTTTTTTATGATAGTATTACCAATTGTAGCTCTGTCAATGGTGCAGTTTGCTCCTATCTCTACATCATCTTCAATTACAATGCCCCCGATTTGGGGAATTTTAATGTATCCCTTATCTGTCTTTTCAAAGCCGAATCCATCTGCTCCAAGCACGCTCCCTGCATGTATAATCACATTGTTCCCTATTTTTACATTATGACCTATAAATACGTGGGGAAAGACCACCACATTGTCTCCGATTTCAACGTCTTCACCAATATACACAAAGGGGAATATGTGGGTTTTCTGCCCTATTTTTACCCTGTTACCGATGTAGGTAAAGGGATATATAACTGCCTCCGGATGGATATTTGTATCTTTGCCTGTTATCCTGGGCTGCTCCCGAAGGGGAGGCTCAGGTTTTTTTTCAAAAAGTTTCAGAGTTTTTATAAACGCTTTTCTGGGATCTTCAACTATTATAAGGACTTCAGATTTCAGATATTTGGGTTTAAAGGAGGTAATAAGTGCTCCCACCTTTTTGTTGGTGTCGTATTTTTTATCAAAAATAAAAACTGTATCCCTTTCTCCTGCAATATCAAGGGGTTTTGGCTTTTCTATTTCGTAAAATGTATTCCCTTCTATTTCCCCTCCCAGTATTTTTGCAAGCTCAACTGCTTTCATGATCAAGTTTTTTGACGATTTCAACAAGTTCGTAGATATCTTCAACTTCAAAATCTGCACCTGAATTCTGCGTATTAAAAACATCACCATAGCGGGCAAAAACCGAATGCATACCCAGCTGCTTTGCACCAACAATATCCCGCTCTGCCCAGTCACCTATATAAACCACCTCCTGTGGTTGTACACCCAGTTTCTCCAAAGCTGCTTTAAAAGGCCTTGGGTCAGGTTTCCTGAACCCTGTGTCATCAAGAGTCACAACCACTTCAAAAAAGTGGATTAGGCCTGTCTGGGCAAGCCTTGTCCAGACCTGGAGGATGGGAGCATCAGAGACCACAGCAAGTTTTTTCCCCATTTTAAGAAGTTCCATGAGCGTGGAGTACACGTGTGGGTAAAGTATTAATGTACCCTCCTTTGCCCGTCTATATCCTACTATGCCTGCTGCAAGGATTTTGTAATCTACCTTTCCCAAAACCTCCATGAGGAATTTGTCAAAAATTTTCTGATCTTCTATGCCTTCTCTCCAGTATATCTCAAAGATTTTATCGTATGCTTCTTTTCGTTTCATCCTGAGGCCAGCATCAATCATGTAGTCAACAGCAGCCCATACGGCCTCTTCTTTCATCTTCATAAAGTCCACAAGTGTGTTATCCAGGTCAAAAAGAACCGCTTTAATCATAGTATTCAAATTATAAACCACTCAAAAGATTTTACAAAAAAGAGAACAAACCACATTTGCAACTTTAGAAGGGTGGGTGTAAAATTATACAAATGCAGGAAGATTTAAAAGAGCTATATAGAGATGAGCTTACAGGGGTGTATAACAGGAGGTACTTAAATCTTATACTGGAAAGAGAGCTCGCAAGAACAAGAAGATACGAGGATAATCTTTCCATATTAATTATTGACCTTGATAATTTCAAAGAGATAAATGATACTTATGGGCATTTGGAAGGAGACAGGATCCTAATTAAATTTGCATGGGTACTGAAAGAATCTGTAAGGGATGCAGATGTCATTATACGATATGGAGGAGATGAGTTTGTAATTGTGGCTCCCTCCACAGGTTACAGCGGCGCATACACCCTTGCAAAACGAATCCTTACCAACATTTCACAGATTAATACACCTGCAGGTCGCTTAAGTGCTAGTATAGGTATAGCAACCTATCCGGATCATGGTACAGATTTTGAGAGCCTATTTGAGTATGCAGACAGATGTCTCTATGATGCAAAGCATTCAGGAAAAGGAAAAATAGGGGTTTATAAGGATGCCAATCTTGCGCCCACCATACCAGCTCAGGTGTTTATAGGAAGAAAAAGGGAGAAGGCGTATATTTTGCAGAGTTTAAAGATACCCGGAAAAATACACATTGTAAGTGGAGATGCTGGCATAGGAAAGACAAGGCTTGTAAAGGACACCATTTCCATGGTTGGAGTAAAATTTGCCGTGGGTGTAGCGTATGGTGCGATTACCTCAATTCCCTATGTTGTGATAAGGACTCTTTTACTTGACTTGTTAAAAAAAATCCCCACTGAACTTAAAGAATCTTTTGAGAAGTTGAGTGAAAGCTCAAAATACGAAATTGCAAAGCTTGTGCCTCAGCTTTTGTCCAGAGAAGAACTTAAAAAAACATCAGGGGACAAATTTGCTCTCTTTGCAGGTGTTTCGGAGCTTTTTTATGAGCTTTCACGGAATGAGACAATGGTTTTTCTACTGGATGATTTGCACTGGGCGGATAAACTAAGTCTTGAGCTTGTGTACTATTTACTCCACATGGAACTACCCAATCTTGTTATTTTTGCTACTTTAAGGAATGATGAGATAGCCAGAACGCCTCTTGAGAGCATGTTGCATATTCTTGGCAGGGAAAGACTTTATGATGAGCTTGAATTAAAAGAAATGAGTTTTTCTGAGGTTAAAATGTTAACAGAGGCTATACTAAAGAGAATTCCCTCACCCATGCTCAATGAAAAAGTATATGAGTTCAGTGGAGGTAATCCATTCTTTGTTGAGGAGTTTATCAGAACCATGTATGACAGAGGACACCTGTATTATAATAATGGCTCGTGGGTTTTGAAAGAAAAAAATGTAATAGAGCTCTCCCACAGCATAAAGGATACAGTAGAAAGGAAGCTTGAGCGACTTGATGAGAGGGATTTAAGAGTTTTAAGATACGCTGCATGTGCAGGAAGAGAATTTTATCCGGATATAATTGCGGGCATTGTGGGGATGAATGCAGGAGAGGTATTTGGAATTCTTGACAGGCTTGTGAAAAACAATATTCTTGTTGAAAAAGAAGGTGGTGAGGTCTATTTATTCAAGGAGGATGCTATAAGGCTTGTGGTTCTTAACAGTATGGGGGAAGGAAGGAAAAGGGTGATGTATAACGCAATAGGGGAGTATATTGAGAACAATTTCGGAGTGAATGAGAACAATGTGGAAATGGTTTTACATTATTTTGAGCTCGCCAGGAACGTGGAAAAACTTATAAAGTATGGCGAACTTGCAGGTGATAGGTCTTTTAATGTATATGCCTATGACAATGCCATTAAATACTATGAGTATGCGCTCTCTGGTGCCATATCTCCGGAAAAGAAAGGAGAATTACACAGAAAAATAGGGTATGCGTATCTTCTTTTGGGAAGACACAAAAACGCCCTGGAACATTTTAAAAAGGCACTGGAGCTTTTGCCGGAAAAAAAGAGCGAACTTATTGGCCGTTTTATTGCTTACACTTATAACCTTATGGGGGATAGGGAGAGGGCCATTTCTTATTATAAAAAGGCAATTGAACTTGCCGACAATCTCAGCGAAAAATGTGGTTACATGTTTATGCTCTCTTATCATCTTGTTACGATGGGGAGAGTTTCTGAGGCTGAAAGCATTGCACAACAGGCGCTCTCTAAATTGCCACCGGAACCAGAGGAAGTCCGTGCGCTGGGATACAATACTCTTGCGCTCATTTACCAGTCGTATAAAGATAAGGAGCATTCCCTTCTTACTGAGGAATATTTTAAAAAGGCTTTAACCATAGCAGAGAAAGGAAAAGTAGGGAAACGAAATGTGGCAGCATTTTACAACAATCTTGGAGGTTTTTATGCTGCGGAGGGAAGGTACGATGAAGCATTGAAAATGTTCCTTGAAGCCAAAAATATACATGAAGAAATTAATTTTGCCTATGGTAAAGCGCTTATATACGGAAATCTTGCCACGCTTTATCGGAATATGGGAAGATATAAAGAGGCAATAGAATATGCTGAAAAGGCAATTAAAATAAACAACGCAATTCAAAAAAAGCACCTCAATGCGCCGCTGTATAATATTCTTGCCGAGATGCTGTATGAAAAGGGAGACCCCGTATCCGCAGAGAATGTGCTCAGAAAATCCATTGAAATTGCAGAATCTAATAATATGGAAGAGCACAAGCTGCAAGCTATGGCTCTTTCTGTGAAAATCAAGCTTGAAAAGAAAAAAATTGAAGAGGCTGAAAAAATCGCAACTGAACTTAGAGATTTTTTGATTAGGAAAAAGATGTTTGTGGGTACCATCTTTGACGCTCTCATGCTTTATTATGAAACAAAAAAGGACAAAAACAGTGCAAATGAGCTTTTAAGATTTATTAAAGAGCAGATGTATGTGTCAGAAAAAAGTCCGGAGGGCCTTGCCATAAAAGTATGGGAGTTGAGGATGGGAGAGGAGAAAAAAGAGTATTTTGAGGACGTGAACGCAGTCATGGAGGCCTTCGGTCACCTTTCTTTAAAAGACAGGGCTTATCTTCTTTATAGCATCGTGGAAGCCCTTGTTGGTATCAACAGAGCGCTTGCAGAAAAGTATGCTGTCAAACTTAAAGAGCTCTCAGAAAAACTTGACCTTCCGCGCCTTGAGCGAAAAATAGCATCACTTCGCGTATGAATGATATATTTCAGGTGGTTTTGACAAACATTTACTCTCGTTTATAATTAAATAAATGCAGGCAATTACCTTTCAAGAAATAATAAAGAGACTGTTGGATTTCTGGGGAGAAAAAGGGTGTCTTGTTGTCCAACCTTACAATTCTGAAGTTGGAGCTGCAACTTTTAATCCTCATACCTTTTTGAGGAGTCTTGGTTCAAGACCGTGGAATGCCGTTTATGTTGAGCCCACAAGGAGACCAAAGGATGGAAGGTATGCTGAAAACCCTAATAGAGTTCAGCAATACCATCAGTTGCAGGTTATTATGAAGCCTGCACCTTTTAATATTCAGGAGATGTATCTTGAGTCCCTTGAATATCTTGGTATTAATCTAAAAGAGCGGGATGTCAGGTTTGTAGAAGACGACTGGGAATCCCCCACTCTTGGAGCATGGGGGCTTGGGTGGGAGGTATGGCTTGATGGGCTTGAAATCACCCAGTTCACGTACTTTCAACAGGTTGGTGGTATATCCCTTAAGGTGATTCCAGTGGAGATTACCTATGGGCTTGAGAGAATAGCCATGTATGTTCAGAATAAAGATTCTATTTTTGAGATAGAATGGGGGCACGGGGTAAAGTGGGGAGACATTTATAAAAGATTTGAATACGAGTTTTCGGTATATAATTATGAGGAGTCCGACGTGGAGTTTAATCTTAAGCTTTTTGATTATTACGAAAAAGAAGCAGAAAGAATGTTTAGCAAAAAGCTTGTTTACCCTGGTTACGATTTTGTGATAAAGATGTCTCATGTATTTAACCTCCTTGATGCCAGAGGGGCAATATCTGTATCTCAGAGGGCTTATTATATTCAGAGAGTAAGAAAAATGGCGAAAAAAGCTGCGCTTTTATACCTTGAATTAGAGGGAGAAAAATGAAGGATTTCCTCCTGGAGCTTGGTACCGAGGAACTGCCAGTTTGGGCACAGCTTGAGGCAGAAAAGGGCCTGTTAAATGGTATTAAAAGGCTTTTAGAAGAAAAACATATAGAGTTTGAAGATATAAGGGGGTCCAGTACTCCAAGAAGGGTTTTTGTGTACGTAAAGAATGTTCAGGAGGCTCAAAGGGTTGTGGAGAAAACAATTAAGGGACCTCCCATTAAAGTGGCTTATAAAGACGGCAAACCAACACCTGCGCTTATGGGATTCCTCAGACAGAGGGGACTTACAGAGGAGGATATTGAGAAAAAAGATGGCTACATATACGCAAAAGTGGAGGAGGGAGGAGAGGAAACAAAAAACATCCTATCAGAGAACCTTCCAGATATTATTCGTCAGCTTAAATTTAAAAAAGTGATGCGCTGGAATGGTGGGGATGCGTTCCCCAGACCGGTAAGATGGATTCTTGCTATTTTTGGAAAAGATGTTGTGGAATTTGAGGTATTTGGGCTTAAGTCTGGAAGGTACACCCAGGGGCATAGATTTTTAGGGAGAAAAGACATAGTGATTAAAGACCCGGCTGAATATGAGACCGTGCTGGCTGAGAATGGAGTCATTGTGGATAGAAATAGGAGAAAGGATATACTCTTAAGCCGCTTAAGAGAGGTGGCGAAAAGGGTAGGGGGAGCTCCAGAAGAGGATGAAGATTTATTGGAAGAGGTCACAGGACTTGTGGAATGGCCAGGAGTACTTTACGGCAGATTTGATAAAAGGTTCCTTGATTTGCCCCACATAGTCATTAAAGCTGCCATGAAACAGCATCAAAGGTACTTTCCTGTTGTAGATAGAGAGGGAAACCTTCTACCATACTTTTTGAGTGCTATAAACAACGAGGAAAAATATGCTGATAACATAAGGCCGGGGATGGAAGAGGTACTTGTTTCACGGCTTGAAGATGCGGAATTTTACTTCAAAGAGGATATGAAAATCCCTCCACATGAAAGAGTTAGAATGCTTGAAGAAATTGTATGGATGGAAAATGTAGGGACTATAAAGGATAAGATTTCTTATGCCATTAAACTTGCAGATTACCTACTGGAGAATACTTCCATTGACATTGACCAAAGCAGGTTGAAGGAGGCAATTGTTCTTGCAAAATTTGATCTTACAACCCAGATGATTCGTGACGGCAAGGAATTCACCAAGTTAGAGGGTGAGATAGCGAAGGAGTATGCAAAAAGAGCAGGTATTGATAGGGAGGTGGCCGAAATTATAGGAGAACACATGCTCCCACGACGCTATGGAGATCGCATACCGCAGAGAAAAGAGGCTGCTATCATAAGTATTATCTTCAGGATACTTGATCTTGTTGCTCTTCTTAAACAGGATTACAATTTTTCCTCCTCCCGTGACCCTTATGGCGCACGGAGAAACACCTATGCCATTTTTGAGATTATTGTGGGCCATGGATTTAATATTGATCTTAAAGCACTCATTTTAAAAGCCATGGAAATAATGGGTGTGTCAGAAAAAAAGTTTGAAATTCTCTGGAATTACATAAAAGAGAGGCTGTTTAATTTCCTTGAAGAACGGGAAAAGATTCGTTACGATATAGTGGATGCCATAATAGAGGTTAATTCTGATATTTTTGATGTGTGGCAGAGAGCAAAGGTTCTTGATTCCATGATGAAAAAGGAGCCAGAAGCTTTTGAAAAGATTGCTATAAGTCTGAAAAGGGTTAACAACATATTAAAAAACATAGAGCACTTTCCAGAGATTAATCCCGGTATAATGGGAGAATATGAAAAGGCGCTTTATGAGGCAGCCACCTCGCTTGAACCGGAGCTATCCAGACTAATTAAAGAAAAGAAGTATGAAACATTTCTCTCTAAAATCCTTGCCCTTTCACCCAGAATAGACGAGTTCTTTGACAATGTTTTTGTCATGACGGAGGATGAAAAGCTGAGAAAAAACAGGCTTGCTCTGCTTAATTATGTGAAAAACCTATTTAAACTTTACGGTGATTTCTCAAAATTGGTGGTGTGAAAGAGACTCCACTTTTATCACAGTACAAAAAAATCAAAGAACAGTATAAAGAAGAGATACTGCTTTTTCGCATAGGTGATTTTTATGAGACCTTTCTTGAAGATGCGGAGAAGACGTCAAAAGCTCTTGGTATTACCTTAACTTCAAAGCCAGTGGGAAAGGGAATAAGGGTTCCCCTCGCTGGAATTCCGGTTAAAGCAGCCGATACGTACATTGCCAGACTCCTTGAGCAGGGGTATAAAGTTGCCATATGTGAGCAGACTGGAGAGGGCAAAAAGCTTATGGAAAGGGAGGTGGTAGAGGTTATAACCCCTGGAACCATCACCATAGAAGAACTTCTTGATGAAAATACCTCCAATTACATAGCCTCTCTGGTTGAAGGTAACGTAACGGCTGTGGCTTTTTGTGATATTACAACTGGTGATTTTTCCTTTTTTTCAACAACGCGGGATGAGGCAATAAAGCACATACATAAAATGAATGTTCGGGAGTTGGTATTGTTAAAAGGTAAAAGTCTGGGACTTGAAATTCCAGAGTCTTATTATGACGGCATCTGGTATGGTGTTGAGTCTGCAAAGAAGGTAATAGGAGATTATTTTGGTGTAGCCACTCCAAAGGCATTTGGACTTGTAAGAGATGAAGAAATAGAGGCTGTGGGACTTCTTCTGGCGTACCTGAAAGAGAAAAAGAAATCAAGGCTTTCCAATATTACCGGGGTAAGGCGTTTAAATCTTGAAAAAAGGTTGTACATAGACGAAAAAACCGCAAAAAACCTTGAACTTGTTGAAAGGATGTTTGAAAAAAACTCTTATGGTACGCTTTTTTGGGCAATGGATAAAACGAAGACACCAATGGGTAGGAGGTTTTTGCGGAGTGTTATTCTCTTTCCTCCAACTGATCTGAAGCTTATAAAAGAGAGGCAAATAAGAGTAGAGACCCTTTTTAATGATTCTCTTCTTCTTTCGGATGTTGTTTCCTGGCTCTCAGGAATGGGAGACCTTGAGAGGAAGCTGTCAAAAATATTACAAAAGAAAGCAGGGCCTCGGGATATGTACATACTCATGAAAGACCTGGAGAGGGCAATAAATCTTAGAAAAAGGCTTTATAGGTATGAGATGTTCAATGCGGAATTTGATGAAGAAAAGGTTGAGGGACTTATTGAGGCTCTTCGGAAGGTTTTAAAAGAGAATCCCCCAGTTCAGGTTGAGGACTTTATTAAAGATGGAGTTATAAAAGAGCTTGATGAATTAAAAGGCCTGTTGAGGAACACAAGGGAAAAATTGCTGGATATTGAAAAAAGGGAGAGAGAAAAGACAGGGATTCCCACGTTGAGAATTGGATATAATCAGGTATTTGGTTATTATATTGAAGTTACGAAGGCCCATCTTAACAAAGTGCCTGAATATTATATAAGAAAACAAACTCTTACGCAGGCAGAGAGGTTTGTTACCGAGGAACTTAAGGAGTTTGAGGATAAAATCTTGACTGCCGAGGAGAGGATAAAAGAGATAGAAAAACGTGTTTTTGAGGAGTTAAGGCAGAAGATTGAGAAAAATGTGGCTTTTATTAAAAAAGTTGCTGAATTTGTAAAAGAGGTGGACCTTGTCCAATCCTTCGCCACTATTGCTATAGAGAGAGGATATGTAAAGCCGGTCATGACGGATGAAGATATAATTGCTATAGAAGATGGCCGGCATCCTGTTATGGAACTGGTTACCAGTGATGTATTTGTGCCCAATGATACACTTTTTAATGAAGATAGAAGGGTGTATATAATAACAGGCCCAAATATGGCAGGCAAATCTACTTATTTAAGACAGGTAGCTTTAATAACAATAATGGCCCATATGGGTAGTTTTGTCCCTGCAAAAAGTGCCAGAATTGGCATTGTGGACAGGATTTTCTCAAGAATAGGTGCGCAGGATGATATAACGAGAGGAATTTCCACTTTTATGGCTGAAATGGTTGAGACTGCTGAAATATTGCACAGCGCTACCAGAAGGAGCCTTGTGGTACTTGATGAGGTAGGAAGAGGCACTTCCACCTACGACGGAATGAGCATTGCAATGGCTGTGGTGCGTTATATTGCGAAAAAAGGTTATAAAACCCTTTTTGCAACCCATTATCATGAACTTGGAGAGCTGACAAAAGAGTTCAGGAGTGTTATGAATTACACCATGGATATAAAGGAGTATAACGGTAAGCTCTATTATCTCCGAAAATTGAAAGAAGGAGTATGTGATAGAAGCTATGGTATCCATGTGGCCGAACTTGCAGGATTGCCTGAGAGTGTAATAAAAGAAGCCAGAGAAATATTGAAAAATCTGGAAAAAAGGACACCTCCTGTGACACACTCAGAGCAAAAACCCGTACAGCTCTCATTATTTGACACGCTAACTGAAAAGGAAAGAAAGGTGATTCAGCTCATTAAAGATGTTGATGTTGATGGACTTACCCCGCGTGATGCTTTAAACTTTATTTACAAACTTAAGGAGGAGCTTGGTGCTTGACATTTTAGGAAAAATGTTGGGGTTAATTGAGAATTCTGTGGCTGTTGATCTTGGTACAGCCCAGACTTTAATATATGTGAAGGGGAAAGGTATTGTCTTGCGTGAGCCGTCTGTTGTTGCCTATAATGAATATACAGGTGAGGTTGTGGCTGTAGGTAGCAAAGCAAAGGAGATGCTCGGGAAAACTCCTGAAGGGATAAGAGCAAAAAGACCCATGAAAGACGGAGTAATTGCTGATTTTGAACTTGTACAGGAAATGTTATATTACTTTCTGGAGATGGTTCTCTCCAAAAATCTCTTTTTTAGGCCAAAAGTACTTATAGCTGTTCCCTCAAGTATTACAGAGGTGGAGTCAAGGGCTGTTAGAGATTCCGCAGAGAGTGCTGGTGCACAGGGTGTGATGCTTGTTGCAGAGCCTATTGCCGCTGCAGTTGGTATAGGATTGCCTATTGACAAGCCGGTTGGGAACATGATTGTTGATATTGGAGGAGGAACTACAGAAATTGCGGTATTGTCTCTTTCTGGAATTGTTTCCAATGCATCAATTCGGGTTGCAGGAGATGAAATGGATGAGGCAATAGTCTATTATATCAGAGAAAAGTATAGGGTTGATATAGGAGAGCAAACTGCAGAGCAGATAAAAATAGAAATTGGAAATGTGTTCCCCACAAGAGAAGAGGTAAAAATGGAAATAAGGGGCAAGGACCTTATAAAGGGGGAGCCCACAACCCTTGAAATTTCATCTCATGAAATAAGAGAGGCACTTCGTGGGCCTGTTATGCAAATAGTTGAGTCTGTAAAAAAAGCGCTTGAAAAGACCCCACCAGAGCTTGTCTCTGATATTATTGATAGAGGCATTTACCTTGCCGGGGGAGGGGCTCTTTTAAAAGGGCTTGATGAGCTTATTATGGAGGAAACAAATATCCCTGTTATTCGTGTTGAAAATCCCAGAGAAGCGGTGGTACTTGGTGCAGGAAAAATACTGGATAACCTGGAAAAATATGAACATATGCTGATGAAAACGGAGAAGTACAGAGCGAAGAAATACAGGCCTGAATGAAAAAGGTCCTTTTTACATATTTGTTCCTTGCAATAGTTGTCCAGTTGTATCCTGTAAAAGCGTTTTTTTCCAGGGTTTTTCTTAAAAGCGTTTATGTACCGGTTCTCTTTATGTATTCAAGAGTAAAAAGTATGCAGCAGGCGGAGAAGAAGGTTATTGAGCTGGAGAAGAAAATTGCCAGTATGGAAATAATGTCAGGCAAAGAAAAAGGTGATATCGCATCCGACTCAATTTACATTGTTACTCTTATCGGATATGAACCTTTCGGTTTTCCCGGAATTCTCACCTATTATCCTCCAGTGGGCAAAAGGGGAGATCTTTTGTTGTGGGATGGAGTGGTGGCAGGTAAGGTTATTTCCATTGAACAGGGAGCAGGACAGGCAGCCACAGTATATGGCAATCTTTTTAGGCTGGGAGTGCTTGTAAAGGAATATAATGGAATCCTTGAAGGAGGCGTCCCACCTGTGGTAAAATATATTCCGATTGAATATCCTGTAGGTGAGGGAGATACAGTTTATACCTCAGGCATCGGTGAAATCAAGATAAGAGGTATTCCGGTGGGTGTGGTTACAAAGGTAAAAGAAGACAAAATAGCGCCCTATTTTCATAAAATAGAGGTAAAGCCCTTTTTTGAAGTGCACAGGGCTTATAGACTGGTCTTGATTCCAAATGATTGACCTTCTTGTTATATTAATATTAATATTGCTTGCTACTTTTGAAGCCAGATTCCCTTCTTTGCTTTTGCCTTCTGTGTTTTTAATAGCCTATATTCTCTGGATTTTAAAGTCCAGAATGAGATTTTCCCGCATACTTTTCATCAGTTTTTTTATGGGCATAATACTTGATGCTGCGGACATATCTCATGTCTGGTTGTATCCATTTTTTATGCCGTTTACTGCATGGCTTATTCGCGAGGTAAAGCTCAAGATTAATCTCTCCCTTTCCCCTGTAAGGGTGCTTGTATTTACCCTATTTTGTTTTATTATGCTGCTGCCTGTGTTTTTGTACTATAGCATCTCATTTTTAAGTATTTTAATCAAATCGTTTATAACGGCATTCTTTATTGAAGGAGTTCTTGTTTTACTATGGAGAGGCGAGTTAGAGTAATACTGTTTTTCACGTTATCCATATTCATAGTGTTTATTTTAAAGCTCTTTAAAATACAGATTATAGAGCACGAAAAGTATGTAGAGCTCTCCAAAAACAATTACCTCAGGATTATCAAGATTCCAGCGATAAGAGGGGACATACTGGACAGGCATGGAGAGAAGCTGGCTTACTGGAAACCCGTATTCAGAATATCCGTGTTGCCGGGTGTGATACAAAAAGGTAAATTGTACAAATTATTTAAAATAGCGGGTCTTGATTCTCTTTCTTCCGCTTTTGATACATTTTCCCTGGGCAGGAATTATGTGACATTGAAAAAAGGCCTGGATTTTAAGACTATAAGTAAGATAGAAGAAAACATAGATGAATTTCCGGGAGTTGTCATAGATGCAGTACCTGCACGTTATTACAATGAAAAATATAAATGCGTGTCAGAGATACTTGGATATGTACAAGAAGCTACAAAGGAGGAGTTAAAAAAGTATAAACTTGAAATAGGGGATATGATTGGGAGGAGGGGGATAGAGGCTGTGTATGATTCTATTTTACGTGGAAGAAATGGCCGGAGATTTTTCGTGGTGGATTCTCGTGGAAATATTGTAAAAAGGGACCCGACTCCTCCTGTCCCTCCTGTGAAGGGTAAGAACCTGAAAACCACAATTGATGCAAAGCTTATGACGTTTATTGACACCCTTTTTAAGCCATATGAAAAGGGTGCATGTGTGGTATATAAGCCTTTAACAGGTGAGGTTATTGCACTTTATACCAAACCCTACTTTGACTCAAACACTTTTCTTGCTGATTTTAAGAGGCTTTTGTCAGACCCTTCTCATCCTTTAATAAACAGGGCAATACAGGGGATATATCCTCCTGGATCAATTTTTAAATTAATCTCAGCCCTTGTGGCGTTGAAAACCGGGAGTGTTAATGAAAACACCGTATTTAAACCGTGTACCGGTAAGTTTACCTTTGGAAACAGAACCTGGGGGTGCTGGCTTAAAACCGGGCATGGTATATTAAATCTACCTCACGCCATAGAGCAGTCATGCGATGTATATTTTTATCAGCTCGGTCTGGCTGTGGGCTTTAAGAGATTCCTTGATGTGTTAAATTCTCTTGGCATCCCTCTTTATACAGGAATAGACATTCCACACGAGAAACGTGGGTTTATTCCATCTTATGATTGGTATGTAAGAC
>JALVLE010000082.1 GCA_027033555.1 Caldifarciminota bacterium
CTCCATCTTTTTGGAGACCACCCGTTCAAATATTTTCTTCACCATCCTCTTTCAAAGATGCGGGATTAAAGAACCTGATATTATCAAGACTTTTTATTGTATCAGTCCATATATCTCCCTGCTCCTCTGCCTGTTTTAATTTTTCAAAAACACTCCACATCTTTGAGTCTATAACATCCGCGTAGTGCAGTACAAGAGCCTCTGAGGTCATGGGAACCACAGGTGAGCCCCACTCAAGTCTGCCGTGATGGGAGAGAATCATGTGCAATATCCTGAGCTCCATGATTTTAGGAAAACCTATACCAGGAATAGAGCGGAGATTATCAATTTTGCTTTTCACCATATTATATCCAAGAGCAATATGTCCCAAAAGCCTGCCCTCAGGAGTTCTTTCAAGGGGAAAAACCCTGTATTCTTTGACTTTTCCCACATCATGTAAAAGCGCGCCGGTAAGGAGGAGATCCCTGTCAATTTCTTCATACTCTTTTGCAAGTACAAGGGAAATATTTACGACTTTCAAAGTATGTTCAAGGAGACCACCCACATAATTTTGATGATACATTACAGCAGCCGGAGCCTGTTTGAACATTCTGGCAAAATCCTGATCCTCAAGGAAAAAGTATTTTAATAGTGCCTTCATGTGTTTGTTTTTAATGGATCTAATATGTCCCAGAAGTTTTTCCCACATAAGAGCAATATCCTTCTCCGTATGGGGAAGATAGTCATAAATATCAGCGTCTTTTAAAAGAGAAATAGCATCTTTGTTGATAATGATTCTTCTCTCCTTATTAAATGTATTTATGACCCCCTCAATCCTGTAAATTTTCCCCTCTTTAATTATTTCAACCACTTTATCAGCCTCTTCAAAAACAACTCCCTTAATTGTTCCGCTCTTGTCTCTCAAATCCAGTTCAAGCCTGATTCCCTGAGATTTCACAGAACGTTTCAGATCCTTTCTTACAACAAGCACCTCAAGCTCCACTCTGGTATTTTCCTTCTCTCCTTTAATATCTTTTATCATCCAGCTATAACCTCTACTGTGGCTATTTTCAGGTCTCCGGGTGCAAAATAAAGCGGTTCTATCTTAAGTCTCGCCGGATCCACCGGCACTCTTTTTAGCATTTCATTGTGCAGAACATTTAATCTTTTGGTAAGAAGCTCTCCTGGATTGCCTCTTACCCTCATAATAAGCATACCAAATATATGCTCCTTAAGGAAATTGGCAATTTCATCCAGACGCTCTCTGCTGTCTGAACGCAGCTTATAAGAGTTTTTTATAAATATTGAATCAGCCACCATTTTAAGAATATATCTGTCCTTTATCTTTCCTTTTATACCCGCCACTTTAATATCATACCCTATTATGTTCCTCTTTCTGTCAAACTTATCCACGTACGTCAGAATTGAGGAATAAGTTGCCCCTGGAATAATGTACTCGTCTGCGTATCTTCCATCCCAGGTAACATACGAAGGAGGATATCCTTTACCTTCAAATTGTTTTACCACCTCTCCTCTTGGCCCAAAGATAGCAAGGCTCCATTTCTTTACCCCATACTTCTTAGGAGGTTGCGGCACTTTGATCTTTATATCTGTGACTGCTATATTTCTGGAAACAGGGACACGAAGATACACTGGCATAAATTTAATAGAGTTTTTGTAATATTCTTCGCTTAAATTTGATATTTGAAGGCTAAGCTTTCTCTCTTTTACTCCTGTAAGAGAATCAAGAGGTGCCATGGGACTTGGTAATAAAAGTCCACCCGGTTTTTTAAAATCAGTAATGGTATAAAGGGCTTTATGTGTTACCACTTCTTTTTCTCTCATTCCTGTGGTATCAGAAAGAATAAAAAACAGTAAAAAGGCCTTAATCATTTCCTTACCTCCCCTTTATAAAAGCTGGAATACCACCGTGAGAATTCCCCAATCATCATCCTTGTTTGAGGGCTCAAAAACCCACATTCTCAATGCATCCATAGCAGCCCTGTCAAGATCAGGATAACCGGTAGAACGGAGTATTAAAATATTGGGTTTAACCCTTCCATCTCTTGCCACCCAAAATTTCAATATACATGTGCCCTCCTCCCCCTCTCTAAGAGCGGAAAGAGGATATTTAGGCGAGACCTTTTTTATAATTTTCCGGTTTTTCAGAGGCCCACTTAAACTTATTAAAGGCCTGTTGCTCTTTTTCCCTTTTCCTCCCTGCCTCAGGCTTATAGAAGGCCTCTGCCTTTGAGGACTTGTTATTCGTGGTACACTCTCTATATCCTTTAATGAATTTTCTCCTGAGCTTACCAGTTTTATTCGTCCTCCACCACCTCCACCTCCCACAGACAGTCCTGCACCTGCGTCCTGTATTCCGCTTTTTTCAAGACTGATTCCGCCCCCTACAGGTTGCTCCTTCAAAATCTCACTGGTGCTTTTTCCTCTACCAGAAAAAGCCAGAACAACATCTGCACCCTCTACATCCACATTCCCGGATGTTGCCTCCAAATCTATTTTTGCATTCTGTATATCAGGCATGTTATTTGAACTTTCAAGGGATATAGACGGCCCGGCAATTTGAGGCTCTTCTATACTCCTTTCCATCGCGATTTTAGGAGCTTCAACCTTTTCCACGCTCAGGGATGGACCTTTTTTTGCAAGATCAAGCCTGGGGCCAATTCCCTTTTCCTCTTCTTTTTTGCTCTTTTCAGCTTCTTTCTGCGCCAAAAGTTTCAATACCTTTGGATTTACTCTGGGACCCACCTTCTCCTCAAGTAGCTCAATTTCCCTGAGCTCTGCAAGAGCTTCTTTCTTTTTTTCTGCGTATTTGTTTGAATACAGAAGCAACAAGACATGGAATACAATGGAAAAAATAAGCGCACCTATGAATACTCTGCTCTCTGTACTCATTTTAACTGCCCTTCTTTTTAATAACCGAAAAAGCCACTCTTTTTGCTCCACTCTTTTTGACAGAATCCAGGATTTCAAGCACTCTCCCAAAATCCAGCTCACTGTCTGCCCTTATAATAACAAGTTTGTAATATGGGGCCACAGTATCAGCCTCCTCAAGCCTCTTAACAGCCCTTACAAGCGTGTCCAGAGATGCAGGTTTGTCATTAAGATACAGGCTCCCGTCTTTTTTGATGGAAATGGAAATATTATCCTCAAGGTCTGTCTCCACTACATGAGCTCTTGGGAGATGTACCTTTGTACTTGTCTTTGTCATAAGAGCAGGGGCTGATGCAATGAGTATAACGAGAACAAGCAAGGAGACACCTGCCATAGGAAAAAGCTTTTCACCTATATCTATTTGATTCATGCCTTTTTCTTCCCCTTTCTCTTTAAAATAAGAACGCTTTTTGCTCCGAGCTGTTTGGAAAGGTCTATAAGATGAATAACCTTACTATACACCACACTGGAATCTGCGCTAACTACCACCCGTTTGGTAGTGCTTCTCTTCAAAAGCTCAGGAAGCAACTTTTTAAGAGAATCAATTGTTATTTTCTCCTCGTTCAAATAGAGATTACCCTCCGCATCAAGGTAAATTACAACCTTTGTTTGTTCACTTTTTATTTTCACATTTTTACGTGCTCTTCCTGCAGCTGCTCTCTGCACAAAAATCCCGGATTCCATAATAAATGGAATGGAGAGTACAAACATTATAAGGAGAGAAAGGGTAATATCCACCATCGGTGCAAGGTTTACCATGTTTTTTTTGCTGTCTTTCCTCTTTTTCTTTCTTCTGTCTCTCATTTCTCCAGCATTTTATTCCATAAAATTTTTCTGTATGAAACTATTTTGCCTGCAAGCGCTTCCAGGTAATCCTCCATATCTTCAGTTTTCTTGGCATAGTAATTATAAAAAATGAGCGCAGGAATGGCTATCAAAAGTCCAAACTGGGTGGTAAGCAATGCCTCAGCAATGCCTCCTCCAACAACTTCAGGACCACCAGAACCTGTGACTGCTATATTATGGAAAGCCTTTATAAGCCCTACCACTGTCCCATAAAGTCCAAGCAGTGGAGCGATAGCCACGATTGTGGCAAGCCCACCAAGAAATTTTTTTGCCCTTGCCACCTCTTCCTGAACCTGTGAGGATAGAAGCTCTCTTAGTTCATCCTCATCTCGGTCAAGATTATCAACCGCGACACGAAGGACTCTGTGAACCGGGGTATTTTTTGAATAAGCTATACGTTCCAGCCTTTTTCTATCACCATCACGAAGGAGTGCTTCTATTTCCTTCACAAACTTGAAATAATCAAACCTGTTTTTTATAAAATACACTGCCCTTTCTATAATGAGAGCGAGTGCAATAACTGAGGTGGCAAACAAAAGCTGCATTGTATAGCTTCCAAGAATTATTTCAGCAATAGATTTGCCCATTATCATTGCTGTGCCTCCTTAATTTTTAACTCTGCAAATCTTTTAATTTCTGCATCCGGTGCTATTTCATATATGTACTTATAAATAGCCAGTGCCTCTTTCTTTTTGCCTTTTGATTCATAAATCTCGGCAGCCTTTTTAAGGGCATCAACTGCCCCATAGGCATCATTGGATGAATACAAAGCGATACCAAGATTCTTGTAAGCTTTTTCTGCATACTTGGTATCAGGATATTTATCAAGCAGCTCCTTAAATACCCGGGCAGCTTTTCTGTATTCTCCTTTTTGTAAAAGCGCCACCCCGTATCCAAAATATGCATCCTGTATGTGCTCACCGTTAGGGAAAAAGTCAATGTATTTTTTGTAAGCTGAGGCTGAATTATCCCAGTCCTTTATGGTAGCAAAGAGCTGTCCCGCATAGATAAGACTCTTGGGAGCCTTTTCACTCTTGGGATAGTCAATAGCAAGGGTCATAAAATAATTGGCCGCCTTTCTATATTTTTTCTCCTCATAAAATTTCACTGCCTGATCATATATGGCCTGTGCAGCATACTCACTTGTAGGAAACTTTTTTACAAACTTCTTAAGAGCATCTGGATCATTATGACTCAGATAATAAAAAGCCTGGGACATACCGGTAAGCGCTGCACTTTTCAGTTCATCATCAGGAAATAGCTTTAAAAACTCCTGATAAACATCTATTGCCTTTTCAAAGTCCCTCATATTGAAAAAGTTCTGAGCTTTAAGTAAAAGGGCACGAGGTGCTCTTTTACCATTAGGGAAACTCTTCAATAGCCAATCTATATATGTATTGGACTTAGCGTATTTCCCTGCCTTGCTATAGGTATCAGCAAGCCTGTAGGCTGCCTCTTCACAAATAGGAGATGATGCAAACCTTCTTATCAAATTTTCCCACACGCTTACCGCATCTCCATAAGCTTTCATTGCATAAAGTGCAAATCCTTTATAATAAAGCGCATAAGGTGTTATCCAATCCATATCAGTGAACGTGTTACTAATCGCTGCAAATTCTCTATAGGCATCTTTGTAATCCCCTTTGTTAAAATACACCACTCCTAATCCCATATGAGCCTGAATAACAAATAGCGTATCTGTATAAATCTCCGCCACCTCCTTCAAAACCTCCTCCGCATTATCGTACCGTCCCTCAGCAATATAAGTCCAGCCGAGAGATACTTTTGCATTTCCTACCAGATTTCTTGCTCTATATTTTGAAATAATGGATAAATAAACCTTTTCAGCCTCTTCATATCTTGATGTCCTGTAAAGTGCTTCTGCTCTAAGGAGATTTGCCCATCCTGCCCAGACATCATTACTCTTATTTAATTCTCTTGCAAACACAGCACTTATTGTGGCAAGCTTATCAGGCCTTTTCTCACGGAGTAGAGATGCAAAATAATAGGTAAGTGCGGGATAACGAAGCGCGGTGATAAAATGATTCTCCACAAGGTCTTTAAATTCCGCCTCGGAGAGGGCATATTGTTTTTTCTCAAAATATACAGCACCTGCAAAATATGGCCCCATTCCTCCCAAAATACCTCCAGGAAGGAGCGATTTAAGCTGAACTACCGCGAGTTTTAAGTTAGTTGTATCACCGGCAAAATAATAACACTGTGCAATCCGGAAAAAGGATAAAACCTGCAAATCATTATTTAACACCTGTGAACGCGCTCGCTGAAAGTATTTTATGGCATCCTCATACTTTCCCTCTTTCATTTTCGCATTCCCCACAAAATAGGCAGCCAGAGGGGCATACTCAAAAGAAACCTTTTGGGCAAGTGGTAAAAGCTGTTTTATAGACTCCTCAAATTTTCCCAGCTTATAATAGGAAACTCCCACAAGGTACTTCACATAGTCAAAAAGTGGATGGTCTGGAAAATCCTTAAGGAATCCCTCACCTTTAAACACAACTCCCTGATAATCTTTATATATAAAAAGCGCTTCAACTATACCGTATTTAATCGCACCTTCCAATTTTGTATTCTGAAAGCTGTCTAACATTGCCCTGTAAAGATATATAGCCTCCTTTGGCTTACCGGTAAAAGCATAGGCCCTGCCCTCAAATAATTTTCCCCAGGGGACACTGGTTTTCTCAAAGAATTTAATGGATTCAAGGTAATTACCTTTTACATACTGTAAAAGCCCTCTTAAAAAATAGTCCCTGCTTGAATTTTTATAATCAGCGAATTTCTCCAACTTGCTTATGTAATCAAGCGCCCTGTCAGTAAATCCGTTTACCAGATAATAAACAGCAAGATTATAATAAAGCTCTGGCTCAAGATATGTGCCTTTTACTTTCTTCTCCAGTTTTCTGGCAAGTTTAAGGAATTCCTCGCTTTTTCCCGCATTATAATAGAGCTCCGCATACAAAAACCTTGCCTCCAGTTCATAAGGTGACCCACGAAAGAGAGGATAACTCTTTTTAAAAACAGATAAAGCTTCCTCATATTTACCGGCATCCAGAAGGTGCTCCACGTATAGATACCTTTCCCGCAGAGAGGCTAAATTACCCGACACCTTTCCAGTTACAATAATGCTAAATAAAAACGCTATCATAATGCAAGCCTTACTTTAACAAGCTTTCCTGTTTTTATATATTCGTTTCCGTACTCATCCACCACTTTAAGCCTGTATTTGTAAGTGCCATCGGGCACTATCATACCATTTATATCTCTTGCATCCCACATAAGCACAAGGGGCGGGGCATTTTTGCCCTCAAATTTTCTCACAAATTCCCCACCGCTTGTCTCTATGGTTAAAGACCATTGACTCACCCTATAAGGGATCTTTATATGGAGTCTTATTTTGGCCACAGCATTTTCATTGGTAATACTCAACACAGAAGGCTCCGAAACAGCATAAACCCTATAGCCGCCAAAATTAAAGGTCAAAGAAAATCTCTGCATGTCATGAAATATAGAAATTCCCCGCGGCATTGCATAAGAATAATCCAGCTTGAGTGTATAATTCCTGTAATCCCTGGATACACCTATACCTCCTGTTATTTCTCTGGCATTAATTCCCCCTCTTAAACTGAATATTTCAAGAAAATTCCCTTCTCCGCCAAAAGAAGCCTGAAACCCGGAAAAGGCTGAGTATCCAAGATCTACAGTGAAATGGAGGAAGCTGGTTGGTCTTATATCCCAGCCACTAATTACATAAATAGGAGCTCTTTCCTTTTCCTCAAGATACGAGAGGCTCATCGGGATTATGTTTTTAAGCACCAATCCCCCTCTTAAGAAATCGCTAAAGACATAATACAATCCTGCATCAGCTCCAAAACCTGCCCCAATATCCGTCCTTATCCTTGAATAGAGAAATTTTACTTTGAGCCCAAGAGCAATGGGGTCACTTAATCTTCTTCCAACCGAAACACCCCCACCATATTGAACAAACCAGTAGGTGCCGGTATGTAGATTATTCACATCCCGCCCTTCAAAACCAGGGGTATTGAGCCCGGCCATAAACACGGTGTAATTTAAATTACCGCTTACCACCTTGGAAAATACAAGTGAGGTAAAGGTTTCATCAAATACAAGTGGCGAATAGGTAATGCTTACTCCATTTTCCCTGAGAAAACCCAGAGATGCAGGATTATATGCACCTGAAATCACATCTCCGCTCATTCCATAATAAGATGATCCCATGGCAAAAGCCCTGGCTCCGTATCCATAATCAAGGAGGTATCCAGTATATCCACCAAACATAGCAAAAAAGGCATACAGGATAATTCCTACCATTCCACACCTACCCTTTTAATCAATTCTTTTAACACTGTTGTATTCCTGTAAACCCTTACAACCAATATGTACATCCCTGAGGCAACCCTTTTCCCATTATTGTTCTTACCATCCCACTGAATCCTATTCCAGCTATCGGGTATTGCACCTGCATTTCCAGAACTTATCCTCTTTAAATATACTGTATTTCCAAAAGCGTCAAGTATTCTCACTTCCACAGTTGAAATATTAGCAGGTACAAGATACTCTATGTTAGCATAAGAGGCCCCCTGTCCCAGCGGAGAGGGATAAAAGAATAAACTGTCTCTGAAAACCCGTTCTGTATCTGCCTCACTGGATAAAACAATGACTCTGGTGGTATCAGCTATTTTTCTGTTACTTGAATTTATAAAATATCCTTCAATAAACACAGTGTCCCTGGAGTACGGTGTAAAAACGGTGTATGCATATCCATTAATATCTGTGTGGGTGGCCTCTGGGAAAACCTGCCCACTCCCACTTACGATATTGAAATGAACAGTTCTGCCCGCAACAAGAGAGTCCTCAGAAGACAGATGGGCATAAATGGTATCTTTCTCATTTGAACGTACTCTATTTTTTGCCGGATAAACAGATATGGAAAAGTGAAGAGAGCTATCCAGCACACATACAGCAATTGTATCATACGCAGAATCCGTTTCATGAACAGCATTTATAAAAATACTCACACTTCCAGGAGAATCCGCCAGGATTGTATTTTCAGCTTTTCCCTGGCTATCAGTGTAAACAACAGAATCACCCAATTCCACAATTCCAGACGAAGACAGATTGAAAATTATTTTAACATCCTGAAGGTATGTGCCCTGCGAATCTGTAGCCTGTATGTACAACGTGTCAATGTCACCCTGAACAAGTGTATCCCTGTAATTTATATTTATTACCGGAATAACTGTTAGCAATACTAACAAAAAAGCATACACAGTATTTCCTCCATCCGTTTTTATATATTATAAAACTTTTTGCCTGAAATGCAAATTTAGATGTGAAATTCCACTATATCCTTATCTTTCAATATGTAGTCCTGTTCAACTCTCTGGCCCGGGAATCTGGATGAACCCCACACTCTCGCATACTTGAGATTTTTTGCAAAATCTTTATGAATCTTGCCTGCTGCATCTTTTACATTGCTCCCTTCCTTTAATATCAGTGGATCCTCAAGAGAAGGGGGTTTACCCGGCTCTTTTGTATAAACTCTTATAATACCCAGTGAATTAAATATCAGTTTTTTTAGCCCTAAAAGGTTCTCTTTTATTTTACAACTCACAGGATACACAGGATACCTGTTTTTTACAACTTCTTCTTTTAAAAATTCCAGCACCTCATCAGCACCATCAAGATCAGCCTTATTGGCTATAACAATAGTCTTTTTCTTAACAGGCCCAAAAAGCTCCATTCCTCCTTTTCCTTCACCAATGGGAATTATATTTTTTTCTTTAAGGAGCTCTATAAGGTCATCAAAAACAAAAACCGAATCACCGTCGTCAAGCGCAAGAACTATGAGCAAAAGGTCCGCTCCTCTTATTATATCAATCTGCCAATAAACAAACCTTTCTTTAGTAATTGGTGGAAGGTCCACAATCTGTATCTGTATATCCTCATAGGGCATCATACCCACATCAGGCATCTGCGTAGTGAAAGGATAGTCTGCAATGTTAACTTCTTTACCTGTAAGCACCTTCAAAAGAGACGATTTTCCTGTATTGGGTGGCCCAACAAGCACAACCTGTCCTGCACCCTCTTTTTTTACATAAAATCCTGTCCGCCTTTTTCCGGACTTTTTCTCCTCTTCCAGCTCTTTTTTAAGTCTTGAAAGCTTAGCCTTTATATCAGCCTGAAGCTTATCCGTCCCTTTGTGTTTGGGCAAATAAGCCCACATCTTACGAAGGGCAGCAATCTTTTCTTCAATAGTGCGTGCCCTTCTATACTCCTCTTCAGCTGCAAGATATTGAGGCGTTAAATTTGCCGGCATCTTATATTAAATCGCTTTCTTTACCCGTTGATATGCCCTCCACAGGCATGCCAATAAGTTCTTCAATTTTTGAAATGTATCTTTTCACCTCAGGAGCAAATTCCTCCCTTTTTCTGGCATTTTTGATCCCTTCAAACGGGCCAAATGTTTCATAAAGGGGCTCTACTTTTTCAAGCTCATATAAAGTGGGCGTGACCACATCATAAACCCCACCATTTATCCTGTAAGAAGTTGCAAGCTTCACCATATGAAGTCCTTCAAGGACATCCAGCTTTGTCATTAAAGGATGTGTCACACCACAGAGCCACATTGAGTATCTCAAAAGGGGGATATCAAGCCATCCCACCCTCCTCCTTCTACCAGTTGTGGCGCCATACTCTTCACCCAACTCTGCAATTTTTTCACCCGTATCATCATTCAATTCGGTTGGGAAAGGTCCTTTACCAACCCTCGTTGTATAGGCCTTAAAAACCCCATAAACTCTGCGAACAACTTCTTTCCCGAACCCGGCTCCTACAAGCGCACCTCCTGTAACTGTATGGGAAGATGTGACATAGGGATAGTTACCAAAAAACACATCAAGCAAAGCGCCCTGTGCTCCCTCAAGGAGCACCCTTTTTCCAGTAGAGATATAATCTTTTACAAGTAATGATACATCCCTCAAAACAGGAGCAAGGAACTCCCTGAAACCAAGCAACCATTCTTTTATATCATCCTCCACAATCTCTTTCTCTCCAAAATGCTTTAGAATAATGTTGTTAAACTCAAGTTGTTTTTTTAGTACCCTGTCAAGATGCTTATTATTTACTATATCCCCTACTCTTACGCCAAAACGCTGATAAAGATCCCTGTATGCGGGGGCAATCCCCCTCTTTGTGCTCCCTATACCGTCTTTTCTTTCAAAGAGGGCATCCTCTTTTTTATGAAACGGAAAAACAATAGTGGCGCGGGGATCAACAAACCAACGACCATTTACATCTATTCCCATCTCATTCAGAAAATTAATTTCATCCTTTAGAACCTCAGGATCCACAACCACTCCGGCTCCTATTGCCACTTTAACATCATCATGCAAAATGCCGGTAGGAATAAGATGCAGCACATATTTTTGTCCACCTATATATACAGTATGTCCCGCATTAGCTCCTCCCTGAAACCTTACCACAAGATCGTAATCTCTGGAAAGATAATGCACTATTCTTCCCTTTCCTTCATCTCCCCATTGGAGTCCCAAAACTACATCAACATATCCCATACTCATAACTGTATCTATTATACTGGAGACAAAACGATATTCAAAATTTGACCGACTGGGACAAAACACTTAAAATATTACAACTTAAAGATTTGACAGAGGAGGTATATTCTCATGGAATACGTTTTGCCTGCAAAACTCCGCGAGAAAAAAGGGAAAGAGTATGCAAAAAAGTTAAGGAAAAAGGGTTGGGTACCGGCCATTATGTATGGAAAAGGAGAGGTAAATACCCCACTTGAAGTGGAAGCCCACGCTTTTGAAACCTTTTTCAGAAAATCTCATGGAGAAAATGTTATTGTTACCCTGAAAATAGAAGGCAAAAAAGACGCAAAGGTCATTGTGAAAGATGTTCAAAGAGACCCAGTATTCGGCAAACTTCAGCATATTGATTTTCAGATAATCCATGAAGGCGAAAAAATTGTCGCAACTGTTCCTATAATTCTAAAAGGCACACCAAAAGGCGTGAAAGAAGGCGGTGTTCTTGAGCAAAACCTGAAAGAAGTTCAGGTAAAAGCAGTTCCTGCCAATCTCCCGCCCCATATTGAGTTCAACGTTGAATCTCTGGATATAGGTGATATGATTAAAGTCGGAGATATTAAGCTTGAGGGAGTTGAAATCTTTGAGGACCCAGAGGAAATAATCTGTATGGTACACCATGGCAGAAAAGAAGAAGAAATAGCACCTCAGGAGGAGGCTGGAGAGGCCTCTGAACAGGAAGAGGGTGAAAAAGAAACAGAATAGCTTTCTTATCGTGGGGCTCGGGAATCCGGGTCCCACTTACTCCCTTACATTTCATAACCTTGGATTTTTATTTCTTGATTATCACACAAAAAAATTGGGTTTGAAATTTAAACCAGGAAAGGGGCATTTCTACATTGCCACTACCACAAACATCTATTTTTTAAAACCAACCACCTTTATGAACCTATCAGGCATAGCTGTAAAAGAATTCTATGAAAAATACACACACATTTCCTTTGAAAACCTCCTTGTAATACATGATGACCTTGACCTTCCAAAATTTTCTGTTAAAATGAAATTCGGAGGCTCAAGCGGGGGCCACAGAGGCGTAGAATCCATAATATATGCCCTTGAAAACGAAGACTTCTGGAGAATAAAAATTGGAATAGGAAGACCCAAAGGTATTGAGCCCAAAGAGTATGTACTTTCCTCCATTCCTGAAAATGAGCTAAAAATCTACCTGCAATTATTTGAAGATATGAGCGAAATACTTCAGAATATACAAGTAAAGGACCTTTACAGGATACAGAGCGAAATCAACTCGCTCAGGAAAAAATATGTTGAAGAAAAAAAAGAATAACGAAAAAAATACAGAATTCATTGGGCCTGTTTTTGAGGAACAATACAGAATGCTGCTTTCTAAAAATGAGAAGCTTGCACTATCTTATTTGAGAAGAGCCGCACTTTTGCTTTTTCCGTTAAAACCAGAACTCTGGGAAAATTATATGGCCCTAAAAAACCAAATGCTTAAACACACACGAAAATCACGTAGAATAAAAGACATGTTAAAGGATATGGAGGAACTCTAAAATGTATGAGATAAGGATTAATAGATTGAGAGAGTTGCTTGATACAGAGAGGCTGGACGCGTATTTCACGCAAAACCCCTCCAATATTTACTATCTTACCGGATATAGAGGAGACACAGGATATCTGCTCGTAACTCAGGATGAAATCATTTTATACACTTACCCCTTATTTAAAGTGGAAGCAGAAACCCAAACTCACGGTAAAGTGAAAGTTAAAATCCTTAAAGGTGAAGAAATTGGCAGAGAAATTACTGAAGATCTAAAGCATTCAAAAAGTGTGGGAGTTGAAAGAAAGAATATCTCACTTTACATGTTTGACCTCTTATACTGCCACAATCAAACTAAAATACGTCAGGTAAAAGACCTTGTCATGGTATTGAGAGCGCAAAAAGAGGAAAGAGAAATAGAATACATTAAGAAAGCACAAAAAATAACCGACGAGATATTCCAGTATGTATTGAACCACCTGAAACCTGATGCTATCACAGAACTTGAGCTTGCCGCGGAAATGGAATACCAGATGAAAAAATTGGGAGCAGAAGGGTACTCTTTTAAAACCATAGTGGCGACAGGCGAAAACTCCGCCATACCTCATGCTCGTCCACGGAATGTTTTAATAAAAAATAATACGAACCTGCTACTTGACTTTGGAGTATATTACAACGGATACGCATCCGATATGACAAGAACCATATATATAGGAAAGGCGGATGAGGAATTCAAAAAGGTTTATACTATTGTACTCAACGCCCAGGAAAAGGCCGAAAAGAGCATAAAAGAAGGGATAAAAGCCAGTGAAATAGACAATATAGCCCGTGAGTTTATTAAAAATGCAGGTTACGGTGATTTTTTTGTTCATGGCCTTGGACATGGAGTGGGGATTGACGTTCATGAGCTTCCACCGGTGAATTCCAGGTCTGAGTATACTTTGAAAAAGGGTATGATTATTACCATTGAGCCTGGTATTTATTTAAAAAACAGATTTGGTGTAAGAATAGAGGACATGGTAATTGTAGAAGAAAATGGCTTCAGGGTCATTACAAATAGCCCCAAAAACCTTATTGAACTTTAATAAATATTAAAAAAGGAGGTATGTATGCCAGACGTAAGAAAAGGCATGGCCATACGCTACAATGGTGAAATATATTTTATTGTGGATTTTTCTCATACACATATGGGACGCGGGGGTGCCACTCTCAGGCTTAAACTTAAAAATGCCACCACAGGCCTTACAAAAGACGTGAGTTTTAAAGATGATTCCGAAATAGAAGAGGTTCATATAGAAAGAAGGCCAGCCACTTTTTCCTATAGGGAAGGAGATAACTATCACTTTCTTGACTCTGAAACTTATGAAGATATAATTTTTACAAAAAACCAGATTGACCACATTCTGGGTTATCTAAAGGAGGGAATGGAGGTAATGATATTATACGCAGAGGGAACGCCAATTAATGTTGAACCTCCCACCTTTGTTGAACTTGAGGTTGTAGAAACAGACCCCGGGCTTAAAGGAGATACAGCATCTGGAGGTTCCAAACCAGCGAAACTGGAAACAGGTAAAGTAATTCAGGTACCACTTTTTATTCAGGTTGGAGATGTCATCAAAATAGATACACGTACAGACAAATATATAGAAAGGGTTAAATCATGAACCTCAAAAAAATACGAGAGCTTGTGAAAATCGGGAAAGAAAACGGTGTAGATGAAATAGAATACCGATCACTCTTTTCCAGAATCCGCATTGTGTTTAAACATGCACCCATTCCACTTGAGCACTATGAATACATAACCCGTGAACCTATAAGCAGCAAGAGGGAAGAAAAGCCCAAAACAACCACATCTCTTGAAAAAGAGAAAACAGATTCAGGTAAAAAATACCATGAAATACGCTCTCCAATAGTTGGCACATTTTACAGGGCTCCTTCTCCCGGTGCTCCTCCCTTTGTTGAAAAAGGAGATAAAGTGAAGAAAGGACAGGTACTTTGCATTATAGAGGCAATGAAGGTTATGAATGAAATAGAATCAGACGTGGATGGTACGGTGGTGGATATACTGGTTGAAAACGCACAACCTGTTGAATACAACCAGGTGCTCTTCTTGATTGATACAGAATCCTGAATGTGAAAATACCTTCTGGCAGGCTCTACTTGAGCCTGCCGTATTATACATTACCTTTTTTTCAGGGGCTCAGAGAACTTCCGTGTAGTATCTTTTTTGTAGGAGGAATACCCAGAGACCTAATTATAGGAGAAAAACCAAAAGATATTGACATAGCATTTTGTGGTGCAATATATTCTTTAGAAAGGCTCATTTTATACACCTATAAAGTGGAGAATATCCTGAGAACACCCTTTCTTACGGTTAATTATAATCTAAAAGAGGGTTTTACTAT
>JALVLE010000083.1 GCA_027033555.1 Caldifarciminota bacterium
CTATCTGATAGTGAGAACGTGGTATTTGATACCCCACCAACAGGACTATTTCTTAAGGTACTTGGACTTCTTGACAGCAATATTCTGTGGATTTCACGGCTTATAAAACTGAGGGAAGATATCGTTAAAAGAAAAAACCTGAAAGACGACAGGATACTTGAACTTTTAAACGTAGAATTTGCAAAACTTAATTCTCTCAAAGAAAACCTTTTGAAAAACGCCGTCTTCATTAATGTAATGAATGAGGATGCACTTTCTCTAAGGGAAAGCAAAAGAATAATTACCTTCCTCAGAGAAAGAGGCTACAGGGTAATCCTGAACATAGTAAACAAAAGCAGCACAATGCAAACTTTTTTTGAAAACATAAAACACATTTATATTCCACCTATTACTGGAAATCCATACGAAATAGCAGAATCCGCCTCAAGACTACTCAGAGAGAACAATAATCTTTCCGCATAATTTTGAACTAAATTAAAGCATCCAGCCCCTCAGATTGACAATTCATGTCGTCAACCTTATAATTCTATAAGAAATAAGCTTTAACACATTGGAAAGATGGTTAACAGTATATCAGCTACATGGAGGAGAACAATGAGAAGGATAAAAGCCTGGAGTGTACTGATGCTGTGTTTGTTCTTTCAATCCCTTTATGCTCAGGGGACAGAAAAGAGGGTAATAATGTTGGGGCCGGGTAAAAAAGCACAAGCTGATCTGGATGGGGATGGAAAAGTGGAGATTGTTACTTTATATGCTAAACCCGGAGGACATAGATGGGCTATATGGGTTAACGATGATAAGGTGTTTGTTGACAGTAGCAGTATTGATTTTGATGGTTTCAATGTGATTGACCTGGATACCACGGATAAGTACAAAGAGATAGTGGTCCGCCTGAATGGTCCGTGTACAGATTTCTATGTTATATACGAGTTCCGGAACAAGAGCATCAGGAAAATAGGCGCTGTAGGGGAAGTGGCGCAGTTTTGCGGGGATGGTTCAATAATAGTAAAAGATTACAGTATGAGCTTTTGGACTCGCACATTAAAATATGTTCTTACCCGGCAAAGGACTATTGAACTGGTACCGCAGGAGTTTTATTATGTGGGAAAAGAGGGGGTGGTTGAAAAAGGTTTTCCCATATATGCAAAGAGGGGGAGTAAAGTGGTTGTAGATATTGCAAAACCTGGAGAGAAGGTGTTGATACTTTTATCCGATTGTTCCAGTGAAGAACCGGAACAAAATTGGTATCTTATAAAGACAGAACGCAATATACTGGGATGGATATATATGAAAACATTTGGTGGCAAAATTGGGGGTCTTGTGTGGGGAGGATAGAAATAATGATGCCTTTAAGGGTATCTTAAAGGCTTACATTACAGCTGCAAAAAGTGGTAAGGCAGTTGCAAATTATATAATGGGCACTTAAATTCACTTCCCTTTTGATTTGAATAAACTTCCACGCTACCATAGAATTAGAATATAAGTTTAAAAAGGAGGCAATTGGTATGTGGGCAATACTTCTGTCAATTATTGCATGTGTACCTCAAAATGCGAGAATTAAAAGCCCTGAACTTAAAGTAAATACCTTTAACGCCGGAGTGGTAAGTTTATCACAGGCAAGAGGAAAAGTAGTTATTGTGGACTTCTGGGCCACCTGGTGCCCACCATGTAGGCTGGAAATCCCAGGATTCATAGACATCAGGAAACGGTATCCCGATTCTCTTGTGGAAATAATAGGGATAGCGCTTGAA
>JALVLE010000084.1 GCA_027033555.1 Caldifarciminota bacterium
GCTGTTTTGCTTTACAATAAGCACAATCATATAAAAAATAACATCGTTGTTAAAGAAACCTCCGAAAATAAAGGTACACAGCTGAGACAGGTTCATTTGAGGAGCGGCAATACACATCGGGTCTTAAGTGAATCGGGAAGCAATTTATAAATTGCCCCCTTTAAATCCATATTATAAGTTAGAACAAGGAGGTTCTCATGTACGGCGAGATTATTAAGTATTTTAGAAAACATATAACGTACTCGCTGATAACCTCTTACAGCGGGTACAGAAGTATAAAAAAGTATAAACACGGCTTTGCAGGTCCACTTTACATCCCTGCTGATGATGTAGAAGACATTGATACCCCGTGGAGAAAGCCATTTTTATCAACATGCTGTATTTCAGTGAAACCGGGGTTTATCCCAAGCGCGTTGATTCAAGACCTGCAAACCTCACCGGGGTAATTTTGAGGTTGCCCAGAAAAATAAAGGAAGTTTTGCCTGAGATACCGGAATACTTCACAGAGTTTTTTATTTCAGAGAGAATTGAAATACCGACCCTGAGGAACCCTGTTAATTTTATGTTTGAAAATAGGACGATATTTCCTGTGTACATTATGGGGCTCGGTATAACCCGCAAAAGCCTGACCCGGATTTGATTACAACAAGTGACAGAGAAGTCTCAAAGGTATGGTTTGTTGATATGTTCATTCCACTCGCAATAGTTTACACTTATAAGGTGGACAAAAACAAAACACGCACAAAGGTTGTGCCTGTGAGAACGATTTTCGTGGAACGTTACTTTTTAGTTCTACTCTGCCTTTTGGCGTAACAGGTGAGCATTATGCCTTCATGCCTGTATTCATACCTAAGGATGCAGGCATAAACAATATGACACTTGCAAGTCGTGGCAAGAATTTTGGAGTCTATTATGAAAGCCCCAATAACAGGAGGGTAGAGGATGAGTGATTGGGTATTTTCTTCAAGGCTTAAAAGGGTCTATACCCAGTTTAGAGAATACTATACAGTAAAGCTATTAGAGGAAAAGGACGGCTGTGAGATTTATGAGGTAACAGGTGGGCAGAGGCCGTATACAGTAAAACTATGTTTTAATGAAGACGGAGAAATGGTGCAAAAGTCATGCACCTGCCCTGATTATCTTGACCGCGACCATAAACTCTGTAAACACATAATTGGCGTAATAATGGAAACAGGAAGGGAGTACCTTTTAATACCTTATTTAATGGAGGAACTGTGATGGCAAGTGGGTTTGTGTATTCAGAGTGTAAGCAGCTTGTAAAGAAAGCCCTTGAAAATGGGCTTTCAGTGTTTCTGTGGGGACACCCCGGAACAGGGAAATCCACAATGGCAAGAGAACTTGCAGATGAAATGAATCTTCCTCTTATAGATATAAGGCTTGCACAGCAGGACCCCACGGAAATAGGAGGAATACTCTATCCGGACAGAGAAAAAAGGGAAAGTGTGTGGATGAGGCCCTCGTGGGTACCTCACGAAAAGCCAGCCTTTATTTTCCTTGACGAGATGAATGCAGCTGTTACAAAGTTGCATCAATCAGTGGCGTATCAAATTGTGCTTGAAAAAAGGTTAAGAGACTGGCATTTTGCAAAGGGCACCGTGGTTCTTGCCGCCGGGAACCTTGAAGAGGACATGTCAATTGTTCAGCCCCTTTCCCAGGCTCTTGCCAACAGGTTTGTGCATTTTGAATTGAAGGTGGATGTTGATGAATGGCTACTGTGGGCGAAAAG
>JALVLE010000085.1 GCA_027033555.1 Caldifarciminota bacterium
TGTTTATAAAATACAGGATAAATACTTCAGGCTGATTGAAGAAGCCACCTCAACATAAGTTCAATGTTCGTAAACACCATACTTATAAAACACTTTGAATTTTCTTTCTCTTAGAACCCATCGTGCATGTCCAAGATCCAGCATATAAAGAAAAGCATTGAACAAAAAGCCTGTCATTATCATTCCCATATCTTTCATGATTTTATTTTTGTATCTTGCAGGTAATTGTTTTGGGTCCATTGCGTCACCATATAGCAGCACTCCTCCAGCTACTGAGAGTGCTGTACCTATACTCCTGAGCGTAAATATACCCAGAGCATTTTTCTTTTCTCCTATCATGTAATGAAAATAACCGGGGAAAAATACGCCGGTCATATAGTCCATTACATCAAAATCAAAAACCAATGTTCTATATTCTGAATAACTCATATTGTAAGGCATTATTGGCAAGTTAAAATGTGGTGCATACAGGGTATCATTTCTTGAAAGGCTTATAAATGCAAAAATAAGGTAAACAAACATAAAAACCTCCCTTCTACAAAAGCTTTGAAATCATTGCTGCTATGTTCTCAAGGATATGCCTGTCTTTCTCGGTAAACGCAGATTGGGTGTGGGAATCAATATCAAGTTCTCCTTTTATTTCTCCATTTTTAAATATTGGTACCACAATCTCCGATTTAACATCAGGACTGCATGCCAGATAATTCTTCTCCTTTGAAACATCATTGACAATAAACACTTTCTTTGTAACAGCAGCCTGCCCACAAATACCTTCACCGAATTTGATTCTGGTGTGTATGGTTGAGTCACCTGCATAGGGACCTAAGACAAGTTCGTCTTTTTTACGCGGGTCAACAAAGTAAAACCCTACCCAGTCATAATGCTCTACATTTTCTTTAAGATACTTGCAGACCTTCTCCAGTTTGGTATCCAAATCACCCGGTTGTTCAAGTATGTTCTGAATGTCATTTTCAATTCTTTTCCAGTCAATCATTAATACCTCCTTTTTAGACACATCCCCAGAAATTTATATTTATCTTAAAGCATATTTAAAGCATACGCGTCTCTTATATTATCAGGTAATTAGTAGAAGAATTCAAGAAGATATCATGATGAGATTTAAGAGTTATGACGACAATTTTGTCGAATGTATGCGCTTTATATCCTACAAAGTTGACAATTTTCTCTAATGTAATCCAAAATTCCCTGTACTTACAAGTATTCTTATTTGTGGCATAAAAGTTGCAGTAATAGGGGTGGAAAATAAAAAAAGGAGGTTCAAAATGAGGGGTAAAGCAAACCTCATAAAAAAAGTAGCGCTGCTGAGTATGGCAGCAATATTCGCAGGGGCTATTCCAGCCTTTGCACAGGTCTCACAGGAAGTGATAAATGACCCTGAAGTTCAGGTGACAGACTCTACACAGAATCAGTATCGTCATCAGTATAAAAAGTCCATTGGTGATTCTCTTATGGATCAGAATAGACATAACCATAGATATCACCATCAAGAACATATGGCAGATTCTTTAGGAGTCAGAAAGCAATACAGAAGAAGCAAAAATAATGGAATGCCGCAGGATAGTGGTGTCATGAAGAGAGAGAGGAAAAGAATTCGTGATGAGAATTGTGATGGAGTTCCCGATAGTGCTCAGGTAAGAACGAGGAAGAGAAGTCATATGGGAACATCGGAAAGAAAAAGTATAAGAAAGCGGATGGGTGGGGAAAACCCCTCCGGTACTTCGCACACAGGAAGTGAAAGTGGCACAGGCTCCAAGAAGAGGCAAAGGAGTCACGGTGGTCACAATTGATTGGGCTTAGCCTTACCGGAGATGGCGGGGTTATATTGACCCCGCCTTATATTAATAAAACAACAGATAAAAAACAAGGAGGTAAAAAATGAAAAACATAATCAAGAAAACAAGATACGTTGTTCCAGGAGCATTTCTACTGTCGCTTTCCTTTTCTATTGCCTATACACAGGGAATGAAAAGAGGCAGAGCAGGTGGACAGAGAAGGATGTATGGTGAAGCATATGTAAAGAGTCTTCCGAAAGAAACCCTTAGCAAGGATGAGGTCCGGAGCATTACACATATGAGAGAAGAGGAAAAACTTGCAAGAGATGTGTATAACAAACTGTATGAGTACTGGAAACTACCGATTTTTTCCAATATAGCAAAAAGCGAACAGAGACATATGGACATGGTGGGGCTTTTAATTGAAAAATATGAGTTAAATGACCCTGTTAAAGCTGACAGCCCCGGTAAATTTAATGACCCTAAAATGCAAAAGCTCTACGATAAACTTATAGCAGAAGGCAAGAAATCTCTCAACGATGCGCTTAAAGTAGGCTGTCTGATTGAGGACCTTGATATATACGACCTTAATGCGGCGCTTGCGAAAGTGGACAATCAAGACATAAAGTATGTGTACACAAACATAAGACGTGGTTCGTATAATCATCTCAATAGTTTTTATAATACGCTCAAAAGATACGGTGGAACATATACTCCTCAGTATATCTCACAGGATGAATTCGATAGAATAATATCTTTGAGAACTACTGGCAGACCGGGCAGGAAGAGAGGTAGGGGGTTTGCCAGATGAAGAAGGTAAAATTCCACGGGAGAAGCTTTGTTTCATACTTCTCCCTTTATCTTTTTATAATACTGTTTGTTTCGGGTATTGTCCTTTTTCTTGCGCCTAAAGGAAGATATGCCAACTGGATGGGCTGGACACTCCTGGGACTCACCAAGGGGCAGTGGGAAGCAGTGCATACGATATCCGGGTATATCTTTGTTATTGTGATATTTTTCCATCTTAAGTACAATTTCAATGCTCTCAAAGCTTACGTCTATAGTAGGACAAGGAAGGCTCTGAATAGAAAATGGGAACTTGTTTCGGCTACATTACTTTCATTGTTGGTTGTCGTTGGTACTGTAAAGGAGTTTCCTGTTCCCAAATTTATCATGGATACAGGAGAAAGATTAAAATATGCATGGGAAGAAAAAGGTGGGAATCCTCCCATTCCTCATATGGAACTTATGACACTCGGAGAAATAGCGGAAGAACTCGATATAGACTCACTTAAAGTTAAGAGTCTGTTACGTTCTCGTGGTATAGAGTTTGAAAGTTTGAACGATACGCTTAAAAATATAGCCGATGAAAATGATATGACACCTAATGCTATTTACGAAATTTTGCAATCTTCAAGTAAAGATTCGCAAAAAGCAGAAAATAATACTCATAAAGGATTCTACGGCTATGGCAGAATGACTCTTTCAGACCTTGCCGCATATCTGGGAATTTCGGAAGATTCCCTTTCTGTAATTTTTAAGCAGCTTAATCTTCCTTATGAAAGGGAGAGTAATTTAAAAAGTATTGCAGATAAAGTGGATCTCACTCCATTTGAACTTGTAGATACGGTAGAAAAACAGATGGGAAGGTGAGAATATGAGTGGAATTTTTGCTATCCTGATACCGATTTATCTAAATATCAGCGTCGAGCAGTATCTTACGGATAATGCAACCTTAAGCAGTGTACCTTCGGAAGATTACATTACATACGTCAATCTTTCTTATGAAACAGGCGGGGATGTAAACCCAATAATGCTGACGCTGTTTTCGGATATGGCACTGTTTTATACACATGATTCTTTGACTAACTACACGGTGGGTGGTGCACTTACATATTTCAAAGACATACTATCGCCTGGAAGTTTCCTTCAAGTGGATGTTGAGGGAGGAACCAATTTCGGTGGATATTCCACTTATTTCTATCTTCTCCCCTCCGTATCGTCTAAAATCTATGTGGGTAATGATATTCTGATAAAGCCCTATTACGGTGTTAAATTCCTGAATGCTGAAGACGTACTTCGGTATGAAGAGCACAAAATTTTTCTTTCTACCCTGTTTTTTCTTCCCACAGCAACCACATTGAAACTCTACAGTGCGCTCAAAATAAGACATGAGACACTTTACAGTACGTATTTTTCTTCATCTTCATCCGGTAGGCGGGAAGGATATACTCTTGTGGAATCAGAGAATAAAACACTGTACAGGAGTGACTTTTCACTCAGGATTGCTCAAAACATAGTAAGACCCTTTGGAGTATTCGGAGAAGCAGGATATGCATACTCTCCAGAAAGCAATCGTATAAGCACAAGTAGTGATTTTCCTGTGGATGCCGGGCTTTTTGAGACGGAATACGCAGAATGTGGAATGTATGGTACTCTGGGGGCCACACTTGTTCCGATAAAAGGTTTCACCGTGAAAGCAACATATAATCTTTTTGATAAAACTGTGAGATATACAGACACTATAGGCAATGTACTTTCCAGAGATGACATTTATACCGGATTTTCGGTAAACTTACTTTATAATTTCAATTTAGGAAACACTACATGGAACCTTGGAGCAAATTACATCTACAGGGAGAATAATTCAGACGTGTCGGATTATTCTTATAAGGAAAATGCCCTGTCCGTTTTTGTGGGCATGGGTTTTTAGGAGGTGATTGAAATGCTGTTTTTACTGCTTATGCTTGGGTTCGGCGGATATTTATACAATCCCGGAGATACCATTTCTGTAAGTGGACATGTTGATAGTGTGTATCTAATAAGAGGACAGCGCGGCAGCGCCAGAATCCTTGTAGTGAGATTGCGTTCGGACAAAGAAAATGTAAATCATGTTATTCTTGGTCCTTCCTGGTTTGTGGAATTTGTGCCTGCAGAAGGAGACTCTATTAATGTAACAGGGGCGAGATGTACCAATAGAAAGGGGTTCATTGTAGCAAGAGAGATATACAATATATCCAGGAACAAGAGGCTTGTTCTTAGAACAGAAAATGGCTTTCCATTGTGGCACAGAAACAGGGTGCGTAATTACGGATGGGAAGACGGAGGAGAAATGCACCACGGTGGTGAGAGTGGACCAATGGGAGGAACTTCGAAACAGGGAGGAAGGAGGAAGAGAGGGAAACATTGAGAAGTACGTGGCAAAGGTTAGGTGTATTTTTGCTTTTTATCTTCGTGTTTATACTATACGTGGGATTTCTTGTATTTAACTCGGTTCATAACAGAAAGATTCTCAGAGAGATTGCTGAAAAAGATGTTATGATAACACGTAGCTTGCTTGTCTCTGTTCTGGGAGAAATGGATACGCTTAATCCTGACAATATATATAACCTTTTTGCTGATGTTGTGGATACGGGAAATTTTGACTACATAGCTCTTCTTAAGGGAGATAGTTTGATTGTATGGTATACTGCGTATGAAGGTTTTTTACCCATTGACCCGACGAAACTTGATACGTCTTTTGCTTATGTTTATACAAACACACCGAACTATCCCATCATCGAATTTCATGCCCGGGTAAAAAAGAACTATTATCTTGT
>JALVLE010000086.1 GCA_027033555.1 Caldifarciminota bacterium
GAGGAGCTGCGCAGGGTTGTTCTCAGCATAGCTGAGGGATGCCTGAGCTTTGCGATAAACTCCCTTAAGAAGTTGTTGGAGGGCGTTGAGAGCAAGCTGTCTATGGATGGGGGTATGGCGGTTATCAGGGAGGTGTTAGAGGGGTTCTCGACGCTACAACCCTAGGATCTTCTAGCGCCTTCATATGAAAGGGAGCGTCCGAGTATCGCTGTGACCATGCCGTTTAGGTACAGCCTAGACATCTTGGCGAGAAACGCGCACTACGGAAAGAGCGGGGCTGAGAAGATACTCCTAGACGAGATCAGGATGGTGCTACAATCGAAACTCGTGGCTACCGGGCTCAAGCTTCACCATCTATTCGTAGCCGCTGACTGTAGTCATGAAGAGACGCTTAGAGAGCTAATCAGGGTGGAGGACGATGTTGTGAATAGTCTTGGCTATGAACATCTGCTAGACCTAATCAAGTCGAGGGAGGATGCTACGAAACTCTTAATCGAAGTGATTGAACAGCGATACCCCTATGTTGCTCAGCTCCTCAGAAGCTATTGTTCATCGAATATAGATGAGTTGGAAAACTCGTTGATGAGCTGCACAACTTGTTGAGAGGGTGATAGCTGTGAAGAGCCACGATACAGCGCTTTCACATTTTAAACACTGATGCAATCAGCACGGGACCGAACGTAAACAAAACTTCTCGTAATCATCTACCACAAAGAGTTCTAGGTCAACACTATCTCTATCGAGTTTCCTCAAACTCAGAGAATTTCTTTGCGACTAGGGCTGTTCCTCTATAGCTAAAGCTTATCCTAGTCAATCCCTCTGCTAACTTCTCTCGCTTCTCCTTTCCGATGTCTTCGCTTAGCGCCTCCTTTAACAGTCTCTTTAGCTCGTCTATGGAGATGTGTATCTCCTGCTTTGCTTCTCTCTTTCCAACTTCTTCAATAGCTCGTCAAGCGTTGTATAGGATTCCCTGGGTAGTTCTATTGGTTCTGAGCTCACCGTTATGGTCATGCTGTTCACGTTTCCTCCTGGCACCTTTATCGAGATGATGTGTTTTCTGCAGTCTAGCAATGTTCTGGGAAGGGTTAGGACGGGTATCAATACGGTGTACCGCGGTAGGTTGGGTACTCGCTGCTCGAGCTCGTTGTACGTGTGTATCGATGGCGGTGCGTAGTACACATCGAGGTTTGTACTGTGTTTTAGGACTAGCACCATCATGAACAGTGGCATGTGCTGATTTGCACAGTTATCTGGCGGACTTAGCTCACCGTTAGCTTCATAGCCTTGGCGCGCGCTGTAGTGTTGTAAGAGGTTGTGGTGTGATGGAGCTTAGGGAGATTGTTTCGCGAGTGTTCGAGGATCTAAACATGTTGAGGAGGCTCTTAGGGGAAGGTCTGTGGGATCCTATTAGAGAAGCTGCGTTGAGATGGTTGTTGTACTCCGTGCATCAATGCGTACTAGACCTATTGGCAGCGTTGATAGCTGAGCTAGGTCTACGCAAGCCCCCGACGTATGCCGAACTAGCAACACCGCTCTACGATCATGGTCTAGTGGATGAAGGGTTTAGAGAGGTTATCAGGGTGATTGCTAGGAATAGAAATGTTCTTGCACACTCGTATAGAAGGCTTGGGAGAGAGGACTTGATGAGAATTGCGAACTACATAGTTAGGGAAGCACCTAGAGTAGTATCCAGGATTGTAGAGATCATGGAGTCTAGAAACCTCGACCCTGCGCAATAC
>JALVLE010000087.1 GCA_027033555.1 Caldifarciminota bacterium
ATTATTCGGAAATAAGCCTTCTGATTCCCGATTTAAATATTATAAATTCCTTGACAAAAATTATCCAGAACTCCTTACTAAATACAGAAAACTTTACAGAATCTTCACCCAACCACCCCTAAAATACCAACAAAATCTTGAAGAGAAAGCAAGAGAAATATGTGAAAAGTACAATATTAATTTGGGCATTGCATAAAATGTAACCAGCTTTTTATTAGTACCAACCAGCATCGCAATGGATACCTCCTGGCATCTCTGGATTGGTACAGATCAGGGAGGGGTTGATGTATATAAAGGTATAACCGGATTAAAAGAAAAAAGGCCATATTACCGGCATCAGAGCAGACTCTCAGTCTCTTCCGGCATATTCAAAAACGCGGTTACCATCCATTATATTCTACCTGAGCAAGGCACTCACTCAGTGAGACTTGAAATTTTTGATATATCGGGGAGATTGGTAAATGTACTTGAGGCGGGCAGGCAAAGATCTGGTTCTTACTCCGTAAAATGGGAAGGCAAAAACAGAGAAGGAGAAAAATTGCCCGAAGGCGTTTATTTCATAAGATTAAATGCTGATAATACTACAGAAACAAAAGCCATTTATCTTGTGAGATAAAACATAGAATATCAAATCACGCCCCTGCTCCGCGGTGGCAGGGGCTTTTGTTATAATGTTTAGTGTGAGAAAATAACCTACTTTCTCAAAGTAATTATCGTAGTGAGTTTTTTAATTTCTTCCTTATAAACCAGAATTACTTTTAGATTTAAGAAATTTAATAAGCCCAGCAAGGTTTGCACAACTGTGGGCAAAAAATGCTCCTGCAATTCCTGTGGTATAGTAGGCATATCCTGCAATAAGACCGAGTAGGAAAGAGCCAGTAACTATCGCCACTTTACCTCTCTTAAAAGCCAGCATATGCGGTATAGCAAAGAGAACAGCTGAAAATACAATGGCACTTCCATTATAACCACTTTTCAAAAGATAGCCCTCGGTCAACCCTCTTGTCCAAAGTTCCTCACTTAACGGAGCAAGAAAAAGGAAAAGTAAAATCTGCCTCATCAACCCTCTGGGAATTAATTCCAGGGGAATGTCAGGTTCCTTGGTGATTGCATTCAGAATCAGCGAGTATATAAAACCAAGTACGCCAAACAGAACAATCTCAATTTTAAGGGGTGTAATAACCAAAGTCCTTAAATAAAGGGCAAGGGACAAAGAAAGGACAAGAAGTGAGAGCTGCATAACCACTCCAGCATTTTTCTTATGCTGGTAAGCCAGGGATGCAACAATTGAACTCGGAAGAAAAACCACCATCCACAATGCAAAAGAAATAAGAAACTTAATCATAATTAGTAAAGTGCATCTCGGACCTTGCTTACCTGCAATAGAACATTTTTGATGAAGTGTTTTAAAAACACGTTAACCCCATTAGGAAGTATTATTCCATGGTATTCTCACTAAATCCAAAAAATTTTCTTATTGCGTTCCGTTCCACGGGAGAGTGAAGCTGCGCATCTCTATCAATCTCTAATTGTTGTTCAATAAACTCATGCAAATCTCCCTCCCAGATTGTCAGATTTAATATATAAGAATCAGTTAAATTGTGTTACTTTCCGGAAGCACTTCTTCTCACTGCATCTTGGAGACTCTTTATGACCTCCTCCGGTTCCTTGTGCAAAGCACTAATACCTATCAATAGTGCCTCTGAGACTACATAAGCAAAGAGATCTGGGTCTTCAATTTCTTTATATCTTTTTATTATGTTTTCCAATAAATCACTAATAGTCAACCACTTTCCCATGATCTGCACCTCCTTTGTTCCCAAATAATTTTTAATAATTTTACACTAAAACGTTAGGAAATCCTAATAAAGTAATAAAGTGCTATTCTTCAAAAATAGCGTGAGCTTGAACAAATAAAATAAATGCCTTATACTTGATATTGATAAAAGGAGGTGAATATGAAGTACATGAGGTATCTCTTAATACTTGTAGTAGCAATGATAGCAACAATTATATCCTGCCAGAAAGAGGAAGGAACGGTGCCTGCGGAGAATGTTGAATCATTTTTTACAGTTTCTCATGGTTCGTACCACGAGGGAGCAATTCCTGAATCCTCTGGCAATACACATGAGCAACCTTCCATCAGTACTTTGCAAGGTGCCTCTTATGTTGTTCCAGGTGGTGCAAATACAATCTCCCTTATTGCCGATGATCCGCAGGGTGACGTGAATAAGGTGTATGTGGGAATAAAGGGAGTTAACGGTTATTTTGAAATCACTGCGGGCAACAAATCAAAAGATACAATAAGTGTTACCATTATACTCAACAATACTATACCCCGCGATTCATTCACAATAGTGTTTAAAGTTGGAGATAAAAACGGCAATATAAGCGAAGCGACCTCTCTCCCTGTAAAGAAAACACGAGTACAAAAAGGGAAACTGGAAGTGGCCCTTTCCTGGGACCTTAAATACGATCTTGATCTTCATGTGGTCCAACCAGACAGCGAAGAGATTTACTACCATCACGATAGGAGCTCAGAGGGTGGATACCTTGACCTTGATTCAAACGCCGCATGTCAAATTGATGGAATTAATAACGAGCACATTGTATATCCAGACTCAGCAACAATTCTGCCAGGCACATACATTGTGAGGGTTGACTTTTTTATGCAGTGTAATGACTCAGATAGTTCAATAGTCCATTACACAGTTACGGCAAGGTATAATGGGGAACTTATAAACCCTGTATCTGGTAGCAATCCATATACTGGTTATTTTATGCCATTTACTGATGACAATGGAGGTGCAGGGTCTGGAGTAGAAGTTATGAGGTTTAATATAGGTGATAAAAAGTCAACGACGCTTTACGCGTTTGAGTTTCCCGAATATGCCCATGGTAATAAAAAAGGCAAAAAGCCATGTAAAAACTGCAGAAAATGTAAATAAAGCCTTTGTCCACCAACAAACGATAAAAGAGCCTGCCTGAGGCAGGCTCTTTTAATTTTGACTCTCCTCCTTTTAGTTTTTATAATTATTACAAAGTAAAGGAGGGATCATGCTCAAAATCGGTGACATAGCACCAGACTTTTGTTTAAAAAATGCAAAAGAGCAAGAAATATGCCTGAAAGATTTCAGAGGAAAGTGGATCATCCTGTACTTTTATCCAAAAGATAATACTTCTGGGTGTACAAAAGAGGCGATTGATTTCTCAGAAGCTCTTGACAGGATACATAAGCTCGGAGGTGAAGTTATTGGTGTATCAAAGGATAGTACAAAAAGTCATAAGAATTTCATCAAAAAACATAACCTAAAAATAATCCTCTTATCTGACCCTGAACACAAAGTAATAGAAAAATACGGGGCATGGCAACTCAAGAAAAGGTACGGAAGAGAATATTATGGGACCGAAAGAAAAACCTTTTTAATAGATCCTGAAGGTAAAATCGCTTATATATGGCCAAAAGTAAAAGTAAAAGGACATGTGGATGAAGTGGTAAAAAAACTACAAGAACTTTCGGCTTAATCTTTGCAGAGCCATGAGTTTCTTTTAAAATAATAGAAAAGGAGGACAGAATTGGCAGATTTAAAAGTAAGTATAGCAGGCATAGAATTTAAAAATCCTGTACTCCCTGCTGCTGGCCCGCCTGTAAGGGATGCAAAAGCCATTCTTGAGTGCGAAAAGGGAGGTGCAGGGGGTATTGTTACAAAAACCATCTCCCAGAAGGCTGCCCCTGTACCACGGCCAAACATGGCAGTTATCAACAGGGCAAGAATTCTAAATATGTATAGCACGGTAAAGGATGGCAAGGAAAGCGTATATGTAAAAACTGTTTATAGAATGGATCAGGGTTTTATAAATACCGAGCTCTGGACAGAACTTTCCCTTGAGCAATGGATTGAAAAAGAATTGCCTGCAATTATGAAGCTTAAAGTTCCCCTTATTGTTTCGGTTGGCTATACTCCAGATGATATGAAAAAGATAATTCCATTGCTTAAAGATTTTAAAATAGATGCCATTGAATTTTCAACACACTATGTTGAGCCTGGGATAATCACAGATCTTATAAAAACGATTAAAAGCATAATGGACATACCTGTATTTCCAAAGCTTTCTCCTCATCATACGGATCTTCTTGTAAGTCAGGCAAAAGAAGCAGAGAACGCTGGAGCAGATGCAATTGTAGCAATAAATTCGTTTGGACCTACTCTGCACTTTGATATTTATACGAGAAAGCCCTTTATGGGCTCTAAATACGGATTCGGCTGGTTAAGTGGCCCCCCTATAAAACCACTGGCTGTGCGGGCTGTATTTGATATAGCAAGAAATGTGAATATACCTGTAATAGGGGTAGGTGGAATTTCCACAGGAAAAGACGCAATTGAACATATTATGGCAGGGGCGTGGGCCGTTGGTGTTTGTACACAGGCTATTATAGAAGGGAAAAATGCGTTTGGCCGAATCGCAAAGGAAATAAATGAAGAGCTGGAGAAAATGGGATTCTCCTCAATTGAAGAGATAAGAGGACTTTATATTAAAGAAATGGGAAAAGGACAAAAAGTGCGGACAGAGGGCGGAGTTGCAACATTAATAGAAGATAAATGTACAGGGTGTAAGCTCTGTGAAAGGGTCTGTCAGTATGATGCAATTACAATGGTTAAAAAAGAAGGCATTCGCCACATGTTGCCGAATATAGATGCTAAAAAATGCGCCGCATGCGGACTCTGTGTGTCCATATGTCCAACTTCAGCCCTTTACCTTGAGTTTTAAGAGGGAGGACAAAATGTTTTTGGTTATTTTTCTATTTTTTGCTTATCCTCATATAAAATCAGAAGTAAAAACTGACTCTCAGGGAATTTATTTTGTTATTCACTCCCCTCACATTTCAACAGACTTTACCCTCTATATTAAAAAGCTCTCATACGGAAAAGACAGCATACTGCACTTTTCCTACCCTGACTTTGACCTGTGGGACAGAGATAAGAAAGAAGATAGCGTGTTTATATTTCGGCCAACAAAAAGAAGAAAAATTGAGAAAGGCGTGCTTTACACCTACAGGGTAAGCCTCTTTGATCTTGAGGAGAAAAACACACTCGCCAGTACTTACTATTTCTTCAGGTTAAACAAAAGAGGCAAATTGGGGATCTATCCTGTGATTTATCCTGTTATGCAGCTTCTTGCAGAAGATACAATTGCCATCTTTTTTGAGACCAATAAACCTGCTTTTGCAAGGATTAGGCTAAAATTGAAAGGCAAACCAGATGAGATTATCAGCCACAATGTGAAAGAAACGAGACATGAGTTTAAGATACCCTATCAGAAGGGATTGACTTATTATAGGTTTTGTATTTATACAAAATGG
>JALVLE010000088.1 GCA_027033555.1 Caldifarciminota bacterium
GCCCCTGGTGGGCATTATTCTTCTTTATCTTCAACATTTTTGTCGTTGCACTCATGGGAAAAATTTTAAATGGTTTCTTCAAAACCCCTTCTTATGGACTTCTTATGGAAATTCCCTCGTACAAGTTTCCGTCTCTTAAAATCACATTTGATAAAACATGGCTGCAGGTCAAAAACTTTATATATCTCGCATGGCCACTCCTTATCATTGGCAGTATTGTGCTGGGTGTCATCCAGTACCTCAACTGGGACTATTACATCAATCTGATTTTCTCTCCTCTGGTGCATACCCTGCTGGGTCTTCCTACAAAGGTCGGAACTACACTGATTTTTGGAATTCTCAGAAAAGAGCTGACACTGGTGATGCTCTCCCAGGCCCTTGGAACGGAGATCGGGAAGATAAACCTCGTCATGACAAAGGAGCAAATAGTCGTCTTCACCATGTTTGTAACATTTTACATCCCCTGCATCTCCACCATCGGCATCATCTGGAAGGAGTATGGCAAAAAAATAATGCTCTACTCCATTTTGCTCGGCCTTACAGTTGCCACTATTGTGGGATTTATATTTAGATTGATTGTTTGACTGCTGTTAAGATCGATTAGCCAACCTCATCCCTTAAACCACCGCTTCTAAGCAATTATATCCATAGTTCCAGTTCAACGGGCAGACTTACTTAGCAATCACATCAAACATTATAAAAATCAAGCCCACTGACCTAACCTGTGAGAAAACAGACCCCAAATTTCACCCTTCAGATGCTTTCCCTCTGGTGAGTGTATCTCAAAAATCCACTGAGTTTTGAGAGGAAGCCCCTCACCTCGATTCTCTCCTCGCATGAATTTATGCGGGGAGATGAAGTTTTCTGTGCAATCAATCGCTAAATCAAGGTCCTCAAAAATCAGAGATATACCCTCCCCCGCGCGTAGCGCGGGGGAGGGTGAGGGAGGGGGCATTCCGCTTAATTTCTTAAAAATAAAATTAAACCGCTGCCCCAAATGCGGGTGTAGCAACCTCCTGCACCTTAACCTCTTGGCAATCTGAAAATGGCATGCCATAATTGGTAAATGATGAAGATGCATGTGCTTATGCATGTTCCTTTTGAAGGGCCTGGATACATTATAAACTGGGCAAAGGGTCATCAGATTACATTTACAAAATTCTACCAGAACGACCCGCTGCCCAACGTGGATGACTTTGATTACCTCGTAATCATGGGTGGGCCAATGAGTGTCTATGACGACATCCCATGGTTCCAGAATGAAAAATCCCTCATAAGAGCCTCAATCGAGGCAGGCAAAAAAGTTTTGGGCATCTGTCTTGGTGCACAGCTCATCGCAGATTCGCTCAATTCCCGGGTTTTCCCAAACAAATTCAAAGAAATCGGCTGGTTTGACGTATACCTCACCCGCGAAGCTCTGGAATCCCCGTTCTTTAGCGAATTTCCAGAGAAAATCACCCCTTTCCACTGGCACGGGGACACATTCGAAATTCCAGCAGGTTATAAGCCAATAGGATGGAGTGAGGCAACAAAAAATCAGGGATTTTTCAATGACAATGTCATGGCACTTCAATTCCACCTCGAGATCACAGAAGAATCTCTTGCTGAGCTCATCAAAAACGGTGCCAGCGAGCTTGTCCCCGATAAGTTTATCCAGACTGACAACCTGGTTGATCCTCGCAAGATCAAAGAATCCAACAGACACCTCCATACTCTCCTCG
>JALVLE010000089.1 GCA_027033555.1 Caldifarciminota bacterium
GAAGTAAAGGAATTGAAATAGTTGTTACAGATCACCATGAAATTTCTCATAATATAGACGGAATACTCCTTGTGAATCCCAAGCTGGGAGGAGATTCTTTTAGATACCTTGCCGGGTGTGGAGTGGCTTTCAAAATAGCCTGGGGTATGTTGAACTTAAAAATGGGAATAACCCTCAATGCAATTAAAGAAGAGTATCCAGAACTTATTGTTTTCGCAGCCATTGGCACAATAGCAGACAAAGTACCGCCAATTTCTGAAAATGCTATATTTATAAATGAGGGCAATGAACTCTTAAAATCTCTTCATCTTCCATTTGTAGAGGTACTACGAAAAAAATATGATAGAGAGCCCACATGGGAGGCACTTGTGGCACTGGTATCAAGCGGGCAGTCTCAAAATGGCAAAATTCCAACCGTGGATTTGCTCCTTACAAGAAGCATGATAGAGGCAGAAGAAATAATAGAACCACTTTTGAAGGGCAGTGAAGAATGGCTAAAGAATGCTATGGAATATCTTGAAATAGCAAAGAAAAAAATAGGCAGAATTCGTGACTATGTATTAATTGATCTGAAGGATGTAGAACCAAGATACCTTGGATTCATTGCAAATCAATTAAAACAGGCCTATGAAGTCCCCACCATTGTTCTGGGAAGAAAAGAGGATGGAGTTGCTACAGCAGAGGTAAGAGCTCCCGAAGGATTTGATTCACTAAAACTTCTTGAATTCCTTTCCCCTATTCTTATAAACTATGGGGGTCACAAGCTTGCAAGTGGATTTAGCATAGAAGAATGGGATATCCCGGTACTATTTGAAGAAGTTGAAAGATATTTTAAGAGGCATCCTCTTTCCAAAAATATCTATGCTGATGTTAAGATTTCCCATATTCCGGATTCTGAGTATTTTAACGTGCTTGAACACCTGGGAAGGCTCGGGCTTGAGTTACGTGTTCTTATAAACAGCACCCGGTTAGGGAACATCAAAAGAGCACTAAAAGAGAGAACAGTTATAGATCAGGAGCGATTACTTGACCTTTATTCAGAAGACACTGTAGTAAAAGTTCTTCTGGAGACTTCTCCTGATGGTCTCAGGGTGTTAAAGGTGATTCCTGTTCAAGATGATCAAAGCCAAATGAACTGATATCTATTACCTTCCCATCATTCTTAACAAGATTTACACCCTCTCCAGAGCCTTTCACTATCCCTACTCTGTATATACCCTTTTCTCTAATGTAATTCGGTGAGGTAAACAAAAGTTCATATTCTTCCCCGCTGGAAAGTGCAAACAAAATTGGCTCACTAACATATGTTCTTACAATTTTATTGACAGGTATTAGACTCTCATATAAAAAAAATGTTCTTTTACTTTCCTTTGCCAATCTCCAGGCATCCTTGCCGAGGCCGTCAGAAATATCCATGATACTTGTTACCTTATAGTTTGTTAATATAAAATGTGCTGCATCAAAACGGGGGAGCGGCTTAAAAAATTTTGATTGTACTTTTTCCGGGATAAAATCCGCTCCCTTTTTTTTAAGCTTAACAAAAAGAAGCGGAAGTCCCAGTGTACCTGTAATATATATATAATCGCCCTCTTGCGCTCCATTCCTTAAGGGCGGAAGCGTATCTTTTTCTCCTATGACTGTGATGGATAAAGAAAGACGAACGTCTTTAGAAATGTTACCACCTGAAATAGCAACAGAGAACCTATTTGAAAGGGCTTCCATGCCTTTATAAATCTCTTTTATGGCTTTTTCATCTATATATTGGGGGATATGGAGATCAACCAATGCCATAATAGGTGTTGCATCCTTTGCAGCAAGATCCGACAGAGCTGCTGCCATCGCTCTATAGCCAATGAAATAAAAAGGAAGCCAATCCAGCTTAAAATGTACATCCTCTGTCATTGAATCAACAGAAATAACAAGATATTTTTTTCCTTGTTCTTCAAGATATGTGCAATCATCTCCAATAGGAACCGGGATTCTACCTTTTTTTCTTAGTTTTACCTCTTTTTTTATGTTCTCAATAATGCTATCTTCCATCATAACCCGTACAAATAGTCAAAAAGGGTATCATATTTGTCTCTAATATTGTCAGGGAATAAAGGAGACAAAAGCATAAGCAATACATATCTACGCTGAACATTGGCTTTTATCATTTTATAAGCTCTTGCGACCAGATTCAGCATTTCCTCTGCCTTTTCTCTGGGAATTACAGATGCAACGTCTTGTATTAAACTTTTTAAATCCTCATTTACAACATCTCCAATTTCTACAAAAAGCATGTCTCTTAAAAGCATGGAAAACATTTCAAGAAAATCAAAAGTGGTATATTTATCAACTGCCACTTCTTCAAGATAATTATAAAGGCTCTCAAAATCCTTCCGTATCAGCTTCTCAAGGAATTCTTTCCTCCTTGAAAACACAAAAGAATCCTCTATACGTTTCGCCCTTCCAATACTTCCCCCTGAAAGGGTATAAATCACCATCAGTGAATACACCTCTGCAAATGGATATTTCTTAAACTCTTCAATACTCAAAGGAGTAAACCTTATTCTCCTTGCCCTTGAATAGACAGTAGGCAAGAGACTTTCTCTATGAGAAGTAACCATTATAATAACACAATGAGATGGTGGCTCTTCCAGGGTTTTTAAAAAACTGTTTTGAGCCTCAATATTGAGATTTTCCCCATTTAATATCAGCACAACCCTCGTCTTTGCCTCAAAGGTTCCTTTTTTGGAAAGCTCCCTCTGCAAAATCCTTATCTTCTCTATTTTAATCTCTTTTGTTGGATCATAGTTCAATGGTCTTATGCCCACATGAAGATCTATGTCCGGGTTATCTACAGGCAAAATCAAATAAAAATCAGGACTACTCAGGGGTTCTTTTTTGCCATCATACATAAGATATTTCGCGAACTCATAAGCCATACTTGCTTTTCCTACTCCCTCCGGCCCTTCAAAAATTATAAAAGGTGGAACCTTCTCACTTTTATACATGTTCTCTAAAATCCTCTTTACCTCCCTGTGTCCTAAAATTCCATTAAACATCTTACCCTCTAAGCAGTTCTTCTTTAAGAAACCTTCCTGTGTATGACTTTTTACACTCTGCTACCTTTTCTGGAGGCCCTTCTACAACAATTCTTCCACCTTTTTCCCCACCTTCAGGCCCAAGATCAATTATCCAGTCAGCCGATTTTATCACATCCAGGTTATGTTCTATCACAAGAACCGTATTCCCTTTATCCACCAATCTCTTAAGGACTTTAATAAGCTTTCGCACATCTTCAAAATGTAAGCCCGTGGTGGGCTCATCAAGTATATACAGGGTATTACCCCGTGCAACCCTTGAAAGCTCTCTTGCAAGCTTTATTCTCTGAGCCTCCCCTCCAGAAAGGGTTGTTGCAGGTTGCCCCAATTTTATATAACCAAGACCTACGTCCTTTAACAGCTTCAACTTCCTCTCTATGGCTGGAATATCCTTAAACAGCTTGTACGCGTCATCAACACTCATCTCAAGTACATCTGCTATGCTGTATCCTTTGTATTTAACCTCAAGGGTTTCTCTGTTAAATCTCTTTCCTTTACATACATCACATGGAACATAAATATCTGGTAAAAACTGCATCTCCACCTTAATAAACCCTTCACCTTTACAAGCCTCACACCGACCACCTTTTACATTAAAAGAAAACCTGCCAGGTGCGTATCCTCTTTTCTTTGCCTCTGGAAGAGAAGCAAATAACTCTCTTATCGCAGTAAATGCAGAGGTATAAGTGGCCGGGTTTGAACGTGGAGTTCTTCCAATAGGAGATTGATCAATATTTATAACCTTGCTTACAAATTCAACCCCCACAATTTCGTCATGCTCCCCAACCTGCACTTTTGCTCCATAAAACCTTTTTATAAGCGCATGATAAAGGGTCTCTTCTATTAATGAGGATTTTCCTGAACCAGACACACCAGTGACACAAACAAAAAGACCAAGAGGGATTCTGACATCAATATTTTTAAGATTATTGTGTCTTGCCCCTTTTATTACGAGGTACCTTCCATCTGGTCTTCTTCTCGTTTTGGGTATCTCTATCTTTCTCTCCCCTCTCAAGTATTTACCGGTCAAAGATTTAGGATGTTTCAGTATATCACTTAGAGTACCTTCTGCTACCACCCTTCCACCCCTATCCCCTGCTCCAGGACCAAGGTCTATTATCCAATCGGCGTTTTCCATTGTCTCTCTGTCATGTTCTACAACAATCACTGAATTGCCCTGGTCTCTCAGCTTTTTTAGGGTATTAACAAGCCTTCTTGTGTCCCTCGGATGCAACCCTATTGTTGGTTCATCAAGTATATACAGCACCCCTACAAGACCGGAACCTATCTGCGTTGCAAGCCTCACCCTCTGATCCTCGCCAGCAGAGAGAGTCTCTGTGGCCCTATCTAAAGTAAGATATTCAAGTCCTATGTCTCGTAAAAAACCGAGTCTTCTTACTATCTCCTTTACAATCTGCCTGGCTATTATCTTTTTCTTTCCTTCAAACTCAAGGGAATTAAAAAATTCTATTGCCTCTTTGATGTTCATTTTGGTAACTTCGTAGATGTTTTTGCCGTTTATTTTAACTGAAAGAGCCTCTTTTCTCAGCCTGGAGCCTCCACAAACGGGACAGGTCTTATACACCAGAAACTTTTCAAGCTCATTTTTCATCCAGTCAGATTCTGTTTGTTTGTACCTTCTCCAAACATACTGGGTAACTGGCTCAAAAGCTATATAACCGGCATTTTCACCGAAAAGTACCGCTCTTTTAAAGTCTTCAGGGAGCTTTTCCCAGGGTGCATTTAAGTCAACACCAAACCTCTCTGCAAGCTTTAGTAGTTCTTTTTTTAAAAAAGGATTGGGTTCTCCCCAGACTTTAATGGCACCTTCAAGAATGCTGAGCCTCGGATCAGCAATCAATGCTTCAGGAGATACCTCTATTTTCACGCCCAGTCCTCCACACGCAGGACACGCACCATAGGGAGAGTTAAAAGAGAAAAGGCGAGGTTCAATCTCAGGCAGGGAAAAACCACAAACAGGACACATGAGCTTTTCCGAGTAGATCTTCTCCTCCCCGTCCTCTGTCAAAATTTTGACAAGTCCATCCGCCTCATTCATTGCCTGTTCAACTGATTCAGTGAGCCTTGAACGGGACTCCTTCTGAACTTTTACTCTATCAACCAAAATCTCTATGTCGTGTGCTTTATACCTTTCAAGCTCAGGCGGTTGTTCCACATCATAAATACTCCCGTCCACCCTTACTCTCACATAACCTTTTTTAAGTATTTTTTCAAAAAGGCTTTTGTACTCTCCCTTTCTTCCTCTTACAAGGGGTGCAAGCACCATTATTCTCTTGCCTTCATGGTTCTCCAGAATATCATCAACTATTTCATCTATCGTGCTCTTTTTAAGCTCTATTCCACAGTTAGGACAGTAGGGCGTACCTACCCTGGCAAAAAGGAGTCTTAGATAATCATATATTTCTGTTGTGGTGGCTACTGTAGAACGGGGATTCCTTGAGGACTTCCGCTGCTCAATGGAAATAGCGGGAGAAAGTCCATCTATGTAATCCACATCAGGTTTTTGTAAAAGCCCAAGAAACTGCCTGGCATACGCTGAAAGAGACTCAACATACCTTCTCTGCCCTTCAGCATAAATGGTATCAAAGGCAAGTGAAGACTTTCCAGAACCAGAAACCCCGGTTATAACCACTATTTTATCACGCGGGATTTTGAGACTTATATTTTTTAAATTGTGGACACGTGCCCCCCTTATTTCAATGTATTCCTTCTTATGCATGGACAGTATAAAGATGCTACTACAAAAGACCTAACTCTTTGTGCCTCTCCTTAATTTTGTCTGCAAGCTCTGTGAGTTTTTTATATGCCTCGCTGTCAGGATGCCCCTTTATGAGCAATGGTTCAAACACATGTGCCTTTATATTGGAAAGAAGGCCTGTAAGCTGCTCAACCATTCTGCCTCCCCAGCCATAAGACCCTATTATGCCAATATTTTTGGTTTTGGGCCTGAGTGCATTCATAAGAAAGGCTGCATACACCGCTTTAGGATGTGCCCCAGCAAGCACCTGAGGACTCGCCAGAATCACTGTGGCTGCATCAACAAGCGCCATAGCAAGCTTTCCCGTATCTGTAACTGTGAGGTTACATGGCTTTACATCAATGCCTCTTTCAATAAGCCTATCAACAAGATAATAAACCATTTTCTCAGTACTTCCATGCATTGAAACATAAGGGATAATCACTATATTTACCACCCTATCGGATATCCAATCTTTATAAGCATTTATGATAATTTCAGGATTTTTATAAACAGAGCCATGGCTGGGAGCAATGATTTCTATGTCATACTCCTCTATTTTCTCAATATTCCGCTTTATCTGATTGCGGAAAGGCATCATGATCTCTGCATAGTACCTTTTGGCATCTTCTATAACTTTCGCCTCATCCTTTACAAATATACTGGCACCGGCGTAGTGGGAACCGAAGAAATCGCAGGTAAACATGATCTTATCCTCCATAAGATAGGTGGACATGGTCTCAGGCCAGTGAACCCATGGAGTGAGAATAAACTTTAGAGTTTTGTCGCCAAGGGAAAGGGTATCTCCATCTTCAACCTCTATGAACTTCTCCTCGTCTATATGAAGCAGATCTTTTAAAAACCCCTTACACTTTTTATTTGTAACAACCTTCGCCATTGGAAATCTTTCAAGCACAAAGGGAATTGCACCTGAATGATCCTGCTCTGCATGTTGAGAAATAACATAGTCAATTTTTTCTATGCCCAAAGCACCGAGGTTTTCAAAAAGAACATCTTTTTTCTCAGGATCAACTGTGTCTATAAGTGCTGTCTTTTCGCTACCTATAATAAGATAAGCGTTATAGGTGGTACCATCAGGAAGAGGAATAAGTTCATCAAAAAGCCTTCTGTCAAAATGTGCAGCTCCAACCTCAAAAACATTCTCCTTTATTTTATGAACGCTCATTTTTACCTCCTTCTGTCCTTACTTATTTTATTGCCAGTCAGTCGGACATCAAAAGAGATTTAAAATTATTTTAAAACAGACCGCTAATATTCCCTTCTTCGTCTATATCAATCTTCAGGGCAGCAGGTTCCTTTGGAAGCCCTGGCATAAGCATAATATCCCCTGTTATTGGCACAAGGAATCCTGCTCCACTGGAAATGTTTATGCTCCGTACTGTAACGAGAAAATCTTTTGGTCTTCCCAGCAGTTTGGGATTATCTGATAATGATTTCTGGGTCTTTGCTATACATACGGGCAACTTATCAAGCCCGAGTTTTTTTATAATCTTCAAATCCTTTTTGGCCTGAGGGGTAAAATCCACTGCCTTTGAACCATATATCTCTGATGTCACTATTCTGATTTTATCCTCCACAGAAATATCAAGATCGTACAACGGTTTATAATGCCTGTCGTGCTGAGACAATTGTGCAACCCTCTCTGCAAGCTGGATGGCTCCCTTTGACCCTTCCTCATATGCTGTAACCACAACAGCAGAGCTACCACGAGATTCAACGAATTTTCTAATTACACCAATTTCTTCCTCTGTATCAGATTCAAACCTGTTTATTGCCACAACGCTTGGTACCCCAAATTTAGCAATATTTTCAAGGTGTTTCTCAAGATTGGGAAGTCCCTTTTCCACATGCGCCGGAGATGGAGTATTTAGCTCTTTTTGATCCATTCCGCCATGCATTTTCAGCGCCCTCACAGTAACAACAAGCACAACGACTTTTGGATTTAAACCGGCAACTCTTGCCACAATATCAAAGAATTTCTCTGCACCAAGATCAAAACCAAAACCTGCTTCAGTTACCACATAATCAGCAAGTTTTAAGGCCATTTTCATAGATATTACAGAACATGTTCCCTGTGCAATATTTGCAAAAGGACCTGCATGCACGAATGCAGGGGTATGCTCAGTTGTTTGAACAAGATTGGGTTTTAATGCGTCTCGCAACAGAGCTGCCACTGCCCCTTCAAATTTAAGGTCCTTTACATACACAGGCTGATTATCAAAGGTAAACCCCAATAAGATATTGCTTACTCTCTTTTTTAAATCAAGATATGATTCTGCAAGTCCGAGAATTGCCATTATCTCTGATGCTGCGGTTATATAAAAGCCACTTTCTCTGGGACATCCATTCTGTTTGCCTCCAAGTCCAATTACAATGTGTCTCAAAGCCCTGTCATTCATATCCACAGTCCTTGTCCAGACGACCCTCCTTGGATCAATTAGAGGGTCTTTCCTCCTGTGTATATGATTATCAACCATTGCTGCTATGAGGTTATGAGCTGCCCCAACTGCATGAATGTCACCTGTAAAATGAAGATTAATATCCTCCATGGGAAGCACCTGAGCATAACCTCCCCCGGTTGCACCACCTTTTATTCCAAAAAGCGGTCCCATGGAAGGCTCTCTCAAAGTAACAAATGATTTTTTACCTATTCTATTCAAACCAAGAGACAATCCAATGGAAATTGTGGTCTTACCCTCACCCGCCGGAGTAGGGGTAATAGCAGAAACAAGAATGAGAGTCCCATCTGGATTATTTTTTATTTTTTCATAAAAAGAAAGCTTCACCTTAGCCTTGAAATCACCATATCTTTCAAGGTAATGAGGAGAGATTCCGGCCTTTTCCGCTATCTTTTCTATCGGCTCAAGTTTGATACTCCTTGCTATTTCAATATCACTTAACATACATGGCCTCCTTTAAATGTCAACTCCAATAATTTTCCGTGCAATGATACCTATTAAAAATGATAAAAGCGCAACACCAAAACTGATTGTAAACATCTCCAAAAATGTTTTGCGAAAATTAACCCCTTTTACAACAGATACGAAAAATGTAAAAAAGTAGATTATCCAAAGTGCGAACAAAAGGGTAAAACCAAATGCCACAGAATAAAGTTTAAACAGAAAATAGGGTAATACTATAAAAAACACTGTAAATATGTAAGCTACACCTGTATAAAGAGCACCTTTAAAAGGAGACTTATCCCCCTCATGTCTTCTGGAAAGATACTCCGATGCAGCCATAGATAAGGAGGCTGCAATTCCTGTTATTACGCCAGCAAGACCCACAAGCTTCGTATTTCTCAATGCAAATGTCAACCCTGCAATTGTTCCTGTTATTTCTACAAGAGCATCATTCAAACCAAGCACCATTGAACCAATGTATTCAAGCTTCTCCTCATCAATCATGTTTATCAGTGCATTTTCGTGGTGTACCTCCTCCTCAATGATCTTTTCTGCATCCTCCACAACTCCCCTTACACCTTCATATGCTCTTTGTGCGCTTTCTTCCCCTCCTTCCATAAGTTTTATGGTAAAGGTAATACCCATAATTCTAGCAAGCAGAGTATAAAAAAAGACCTTTAATTTATTGGGTTTTACATCAACACCTGTATATTTTTTCCATATTTCATAGTGCGCTTTCTCATCCCTCGCTATACGTTCAAGTATTCTTTTATTTTCTCCTACGGCCAATTTAGAAAGTTTCAAATAAACAAAATGCTCCGTTATTTCGTTTTCCTGAAATTGAAGCAACCTGCTCTTAAGATTCTGATCCATTTTCATAGGTGTTTACATTCTTAGGCCTTAATTTAACCCTGCCTTTTGAGTCAATATAAAATTCCCTTCCCAGAGGACTCACAGGTATCTTTTCCAAAAAACCTTTTGCGACAAGTTCCTTTAAGCTGTTCGGTTTTTTTCCATACTTTTTCTCATACTTCATTACAGCACGCTGTATTTTCAGAATCTGCAATAGCTCCATCTTTCTTTTATACAGGTACTCTTTTACTTCCTTTTCTTTTGCGTTTCTCATATACTCATCTATCATAGCAATCGCTACCTCAGTTTTGCCTACCTCACTCATGAGCCTGGCGGCAACACCATAATAAAGCAATTTATTTCCAGGATGTGTTTCATACTTCGCTGCAAGTTTTAAATAATAAGCCCCTTTTACAGGGTTATTTAAAAAATAAAAATAATCAAAGCCTATAAAAAGATAAATATTGGGATTGGTAGGCAAATACCTTGTAGCCTTCATCAAAACCTTAAGGGCGAGCTCTGGTCTGGAAAGCTCCCACATAAGCAGCATCGCTGTGTAATAATAGACTTCATAATAAAACGGATTCAAGGAGGTTATCACCCTGCTGGCCTTTATAAGCAAAGTATCAAAATTCTGCGGTACTTTTTTATATTTTTCAATGGCTTCCCCTATAAGCACGCGCACTGCAAGACTAAGCTGAAAAGCACGCATCCCTTCATATTCAAGAGAGACCACTTTCTCAACAAAGGGAGCCATCATAAAAATACCTGAGAATTCTCTTTCTCTTTTATGGGCCCTGTCTATTTTTTTAATGCAAAACTGGTTAAAACCCAAAAGAACACCCAGCAATACAATTACATATAGTGCAGTTTTCATTATAACAGCTCTCGTTTGTTGAACATGAGGGCAGCTATGCACAAAGAAACAAAAGCGTAAAATATAGCGTATAAAAAGAGGAGCAGAGCAATACTTTCTTTGACATGCGAATAAACAAGCGGCATCTTCCAGTCAAAGGCAGAAAAATTGGGCAAAATGTAATACACCGTATTGATTATCCATCTGGAAAAAGCGGGCACCTTCTCATACGATTGCATTATAAACTCTTTTGCATCCCGCATATTGGCTCCGGCAATGTAAATCCCGGAAACCACAAACACGAATACTGTGGGGCTGTCAAAAAGCGGGAAAAATACAAGGGATACAGCTACGAGCATAAGCATTTCAAGATAAGCAAAAAAGCCGTGAGCAAGAAGCAGCCATACCATGTGCACACTTCCTCCGGTGTAAAACAGTATGAAAGGGACAAATAAAATAATCAGGAATACAATAAGGAGAAATCCTGTGAAAATAACTCCTGAAAATCGTCCAACCAGGTAAGTAGCACGGGAGATGGGCATGGATAACACGTAGTATATCCTTTTTTCACCAATATCCCTTGAAACCAGAATGTACACACTAAAAATGGCAAATAGTACCCCAAGAAAGGTAATAACATTCATGGAATAAAGAAGAAGTGCCTTATGCACATCAAACATGGAAAGCTGGGTCACCACTGGAATCCCCAGGAGAGTAAATAGACCCAGGAAAAATAAAGACCTATGCAACCTTTCCCCCAATAATTGTTTTATCGTTATGAAAATGATGCCATACATAAAGTTAATCTCCGTATGTTTTCAGAGTATTCAGAAATATTTTTTCCAGATCCCCCTCCCTTTTAATTTCTTCATATGTCACAAACCTTACAATTTTGCCTTTATACAGGATCCCTACCCTGTCAGAGATCTCCTCTATATCCTCCAGTATATGTGAGGTAAAAAGTACTGTGCTACCTTTATTCCTTGCTTCTTTTATAAGCTCCTTTGCCATCCTTCTACCCAGAGGGTCAAGGCCTGAAAGGGGTTCATCAAGTATTATAAATTCTGGATATCCTAAAAAAGCCTGCGCAAGGCCAAGTCTCTGGAGCATGCCCCTGGAAAGTTCTCTTACTTTCATTGAGTAAGCATACCTTAAGTTCACCTTTTCAAGAAGCTTAAAAATCTCATCTTTTCTTTTTTTCTCTTCAACCTTAAGACGCATTATAGATGCAAACTTCATAATATCACTGACTTTCACCGTGGTATAAAGTGGAGGATTTTCAGGAAGAAAAGATATTTTCCTCTTCGCCTCAACGCTTCCAGGCGAATACCCAAGAACGCTTATTTCACCCGAATCAGGGAATATATACCCAAGTATCAGCTTTAATGTGGTGGTTTTTCCCTGCCCATTTAATCCAACAAGTCCAAAGATTTCACCTCTCTTAATAGAAAAACTAAGTCCCTTCAACACCTTCCTCGGCCTTAAGGAAGCTGCAGGATTTCTCAGGCTTAGATCACGCTTTTTATAAGACTTGAATACATCTTTAAATTCAACAACTGTGTTCATATAATAAAACTAAAAAGGGGTGAGGCAAAAACCCCACCCCCTTCTGTGCATTGAATCTGCAAATTACTTCTTATTCCAGCCAGCTCCAGTCAGGTCGTCTGTATTATCAGTAGCTGCGGGAATACCAGGGTCATTTGTTCCAGGAGCAACCTCTCTGAAAAAGATAGCGGTCTCATCTGTATCATACCCATAGGCCTCATCACCCTGCAGATGGACTGTACCATATACAGCAGATGCACCAGTACCAGACTGAGATCCTGCTGCAAAAACACCTGTGCTTAAAGGTACTGTCGGCTCATTACCGGCCGCCGGGAGGTTTACACCATTACCAGAGTTATCCACGAGTACCACCTCTCCCTGTACCGGTGAGTTCTGGAAAGCTGGAAATACCATGTGGTCTGTGGAATATGTTGTTGCAGCAAGTTTTATCTGATCAAGGTCACTCAGGGCGGCACTGTTGTATGCTCTCCTTCTGTATCTTGCAAACTGCGGTATGGCTATTGCGGCCAGGATCGCAATGATTGCGATCACTATGAGGAGCTCTATCAGTGTAAAGCCTTTCCTCATTTTAACACCTCCTGTTTGTTTTATTCACTAATTATACTGCAATCTACATGCCAGTTCAAGGGGCCGTAGAAACTACGTTTTCCCAACCTCACACGCAGAACGCATTGCATTTTGCAAAGCATATTGCAATATGCAATCATTTTATCAATAATCCTCTATCTGATCCGATATACAACCTGCCAGATGACACAGAAATCGTGGTTATATTTTTTATTTCTGCATTGTCCAGCTGAATATAATTCCAGGTTCCTGACACAAGATGAAGTTCCACTATCCGGGATGTTAAAGAAAGATACAGTTTGCCATCCTCCCAAATACCGTCTTTTACCTCAAGCGTATTAAATGGAGACTGAATTCTCCTAATCCTGTTGCTTTTTACAACGAACATCCCTCTCCTTGCAGGCACATACAGCCTATCAATACCCTCAATTATTCGCACCCCTTGTATGGGCTCGTTCTCATAAACAACCTCCCTATAAAGCGTATCTACAAGCTGCACCAACCTGCCATTTACAATAAGGTAAATGTTTTCCCCTATTACGCCTGCATCCTCAATATTTACTCTATCAAACACACCCAATTTTGACAGAGCACCCTTCTCCGTGATTTTTAAGAGACAATGCTGCAAAACTATAATTCCACCGTCTAAAGGGTATATCACCTTTAAAGCATTCCCGCATGCCGGTTCAAAAGGGGTAAAAAAGAAAGGCTCATTTGCAGTATAATAGCCATGAGTGTTTATTACATACTCCTCTTTATCCCCGTATAAAATATCCACAGGATAAAATCCATTTCTAAAACAATTTGCCGGAATAGAGGAAATATCCGCATGGCTTATCTTCGTAATACCCCCTCTGTGCAATACGTATATGGTATCAAAAACCCTTATTAGCCTGTAAATAGGGGGGACTATATTTGTAAATACTGATAACAACTCTTTTTTCATCGTTCTGTCAAATACAAAAACCCCGGCACCATCTGTCCCTACATAATCATAATTGTAACCCCTGGCAAAACTTGTGGCTCTGTAAAAAGCATAACACCCATTTCTGTATGTTCGTGTGCGAAGATAAAGAGGGATTTCTCTTTTTAAAGCAATTTTAAACGTGTCAATATAAATCCCGGGTGCAGGCTGGGCATACCTGGTAAGGAATCTTCTTGTACCATTTTTAAAAAGAAGCATTATAATGCCATTTTGGAGGCCTATCCCTGTAACCTCTGACACTTTCCCCACATAACGGAGTGTGTTAAAGAAGGTGGAATAAAAATAAAGCCCACCCTGAGCGCTTACATACACGAGCTCACCGGACGCAGGGTCATATGCTGCAAGATATGGATTATCTGCATAAATGGAAGCAACTATACCTTTTCCAAGTTCATAAACAAATACTCCTTTTTTTGTCGCGGCACAAAATCCTTTCCCGGTAAATTGAATGGAATTTATATAGGAAAAATCACTGATATAAAGAAAAGCAATAACGAGGAGCTTAATCATTTAAAACCTCAAACGCAAGATGCAGATTATCAATAAGCTCATGTGGAGTATAATATGGCCCGTTCATTTTATCATAGAGTATATCACCTAACAAGGCATGTATATAAACACCTGCAAGAATGCTGTAATTCATGTCATGATTCTGAACAAGCAACCCTCCTATAAAGCCCGCAAGGACATCGCCGCTCCCACCTTTCCCAAGCCCCTCATTTCCCAAAATGTTTACGTAATTAAACAGTGGAGTGGAAACTACAGTGGGATTCCCTTTTAATACCACATTAACCCCTGTCTTCATTCTTAAAAGCCTGGAATAATCCAGCCTGTTTTTGTCTATCTCTTCCGGAGACTTATTCAGCAAAAATGCAGCTTCACCTGGATGGGGTGTTATAACAACGTCTTCTCTCATTATATCTACATCCAGCTTTGCAACTGCCCATATACCATCTGCATCTATTATGAGCGGGATATTGAAATATTCATCAAGCAATACTTCCAGAATTTCTATGGTATGCTCATTCCTTCCAACTCCAGGCCCAAATAGAATCCCATGTGGTTTTAACTTTTCTATATATTCTTTTATCTCCTCTTGTGTGGTATAAGACATAACTATTGGCTCTGTAAGTTTTGGAGCCACAACAGAGTACGCATCTTCTTTAACTAAAAGATATACGAGCCCTGCACCTATTTTCTGGGCAGCATTAGCGCTCAATACGGGAGCACCTGTAAAGGGCCTTGAGCCGGATATGATTAACAGTTTCCCATTCTTTCCTTTGTGTTCATTCCCCATTTTAACTGGTAACTCAAACTCATCCTCATCAAGAATTACGTATTCGGGTTCCAGGGGTAAGGAATAAGGTGGAATACCTATATCTATTACTATAATTTTACCTGCATAAAACCTTCCCGGATAAAGCAGAAGTCCCCTTTTGACAAAAGCCATAGTGCCTGTAATAT
>JALVLE010000090.1 GCA_027033555.1 Caldifarciminota bacterium
GAGTATAACCCTAATCCCATTACGTCCTCAGGTAAGAAATCCCCATATTTTAGATTACATGTTGAGCGCTCAGGAATTTAAAAGAGTTTTAGACACCATTTCATTCCTTACAAAAAAATATAATGTAAAATTTACTACCACCATAGAAACTGACTATAAAAGCATTATTAAAGCAGATCCGATATTTCGTAAATATTCATCATGTGCTGCGGGTAGAGAAGGATTAAACTTAGACTATGATTATAGTAAAAAATTATTTTTTGTCTATGGTTGCTCTTATTGTCCTGCATCGGATCCCTTCGCAAATCCTAAGTTGCGTGAACCATTTATAGCAGGATATATTCCTCCAACAGATATATCTCTATTTAAAAAAATTTGGAATGATGAGGTTCGTTGGTTTATTTATAGAAATCTGGATTTAAAATCAAAGTATTGCAAAAATTGTAAGTACTGGATAGAACACCTTTGCACAGGGTCATGCCCTATACAAAATATAAATTATGATAATTTAAACCTAAATAAGCCCATAATCAAACAACTGAAAGACCAATTAATTAAAACTGCAGAATGGTATTGTTACAAAAATATAATTGAAGAAACTAAAAAAGCTTGAATCTCTATCGGTTTTATTCTTCTTTCGGTCTTGCCCCAGGCTTGACTATGACCCCCATTTCCTTTAGGAATATTATTGTATCTTCCTTAGTTAACCTGTGCTTCTTGGGGATCCTAGCCTTCTTCAGTCTTCGACGCGCAACCCGGTAGCCATACCGATAAAATGTTACCGCAACATCGAAACCTATGGTTCCGAGTTCCGGTTTATATTTGACTCCAGGTATCTCTATATGCTCCTTGACACCGAAGGAGAAGTTACCATCATCACCGATTTGCTTCTCGTATATAGTATAATCCACGACTTTGAGAAGCAGTTTTAGCCATCTATACGCTTCTTCACCCCTAAAGGTTATTTTCCAACCGTGCGATCTACCTCTCCTTACGCCCCACGCGTGTACTGTTTTTCTTGCCTTGACTTCAGCAGGTTTTCTTCCAAATACATCCTCCAATATTTTTCTTGCCCTTTCTAATTTGGCCGCATCAGGGCCTCCTGAGAAATTTATTGTTACCTTCTCCAAACGCGGAATCAGAGCTGGATTAATTTTACCCTTTTTTGTTTTGTATCTATCACCATGATTTTTCATAATCTTTTCTATAACCTCCCTGTGAGTCTCAGCCAAAATTACCTTTCTAGATTCCTCTTCCGAACTCATATCAATAGCACCTCTCAAACATTTGGTAGCGATATTTCGGGAGCATCACGTCCTATGACGAGTAGATATCTTAAACTAGTGACCACATAATCCCCATCATAACTTTTTATGGTAACTACACTATACTTTCTCATTTTCTGATGGGATATCTTTATTATCTTCCCATGCATACCAGCGTGGGTTCCACCAATTATCAGACCATAGTTGCCTTCTTGCATCTTAAAATAATCCAAGATATTTTGTTCAGGAACCGAAATTTTTATAGCGTCCCACGTTTTATATTTATTTAGAATTTCACGACGCTCTGTTTCATCTTTAACCTTGAAAAGTATGTTTCTACCATCTTCAAGGCTTATCTGGATCCATCCATTCCTAACATATCTCTTGCCAACGATCCTAAGAATTTTGAATCTGGCCTCTTCGGGGATGATCTCATGAAAATACAATCTTTTTCGA
>JALVLE010000091.1 GCA_027033555.1 Caldifarciminota bacterium
TTCCCTGAGTTTCACAAATTCAGCGTCTATCTCATAAACATAATACTTGGAACAACTGCATTGCATGAATTACTGGGACCTATATCTTCAAGGTTTGCAATAAGTAAAGCAGGAGAAATACCAAAGGAGAGAGAGGAATGAAACGGGTAAAGGACTATTTAAAACCAATTAAAGAGCCTGTTCCATTTGTCAAAGAGGACGATCCTATAATAGATATAGCACAGTACGTTGCAAAATATAACTTCAGATGGGGCATATTTGTTGTGGATGAAAAAAATAGACTGGTAGGATTTATCAAACTTGACAATCTTATAAGACACCTCTTAAAGGAGCAGTCACCTCGTATAGGAAGCGTTATATCAACAAGACACCTGCTGGATACCCTCTTTTCAGGCTCTGCGAAGGATATTATGAGCAAGAATGTTCCCTTTGTTAAAGAGGATGAGCCCATTAAAACGGCAATCAATAAAATGCTTGAATACAACATGAAAATCATGCCTGTTCTGGACGATGAAGGAAAGGTTATAGGCTTTCTTGACATGTCCACCATTATAAATTATTCCCTCTCCAGAATGCTATGAAGGCCTTTATACATAACAAAGAAATAGAGGTGGACCTGTGGATTTTTGATAAGGATGGCACGCTTGTGGATTTAAAAGGATGGGAAAAGATCATGGAAGAAAGACTGAGGCTCATAGAAGAACGCTACGGGAAAAAAGCACGAAAAATAGTAGAGCCTGTACTCGGCTACAAAAATGGGAACTTTGACATAAAACACATTCTATATACTACAAGGCAGGAAACATCTATGGAATGTTCAAGATTACTGGGCAAACCACAGGAAGAAATATTAAAGGTATTTAAAGAAGCAGATAAGGTATTGGAGAATGGGATTTTTAATGCCATTTCTGGTGCTGCCTCTTTACTCAGAGACCTTTCTCTTGCAACCTTCGTGATAGTGCTTACCAATGACCTCCAGAAACGTTCCGAAAAAATCCTCAATGACCTCAATATCCCCTATCATAGAGTAATAGGGTCTGATACCTATCCATATTACAAACCTGATCCCAGACTTCTTTTCCATATTATGCAGGAATATAACATAAAAAATCCCCGGAAAATAGCCGTTGTTGGAGATTCCATACATGATGTAGAGCTCGCAAAAAAAGCAGGGGCCATTAGCATTGCTGTTCTCTCAGGAGTAGGCACAAGAGAGGAACTCGCAAATTCAGATTTTATTATAAACGATATAACTGAGATTAAAATAAAGAAAGGAGGGTTAAATCATGAAGATACCTCGCAACATTTTCAGAAAGTATGATATTAGAGGAATAGCTGAAAAAGACATAACCGAGGAACTCGCCTACCATATAGGCCGTGCATTTGGGAGTGTAATAAGAAAAAACGGTGGCAGTAAAGTATCAGTTGGCCAGGACGTTCGCCCTACATCTCCTATCTATGCCCAAAAACTCATGGAAGGATTAAAGGACAGTGGCCTTTTAGTTTATGATCTTGGAGTTGTTCCTACACCAGTTCAATATTACTCCATTTACAAATTAAATCTGGACGGCGGAGTAGAAGTTACAGCGAGTCATAATCCCAGAGATTATAATGGGTTTAAATTATCCATTGGCAAAATGCCATTTTTCGGGGATGACATACAGAAACTTGCGAATATGATTGAGAAAGAAGATTACACACCAAAGGAAGAAGG
>JALVLE010000092.1 GCA_027033555.1 Caldifarciminota bacterium
AGCTAGTGCAGCCTACAGGGCTTTCAGGGCTAAAGATAGCAATTCAACCCTACTTCTTTCAGCTGCTGCCCTTGTGATGTTAGGTAGAGTTCCTGCAGGGCAGAAGGTAGCACCCTGGATATTTGCAGTTGTTCTTGTATTGCTTGCATATTTCTTCTATAACGAAGGCAGAAGGTCAACAGGCACACAGAAGACGCTTTACTTTATTGGAGTTTTAATATCGCTTATTTTGATTTATCCGGTATTCTATGTCCTCCTTCATTATCTTGATGGAATTGCTGACTGGATAATGAACATTCCACAGATGGCAGCAAAAAGAGGAATATGGATAGGCATATCCCTTGGTGGAATTGCCATGTCGCTCAGGATAATCCTTGGAGTGGAGAAAACCTATCTACAGTAGGAGGAGAGAAAATGAGAGAGTTTCTACAAAAAGCAGCCAACATAGATAGAAGAATCATTTATCTCATTATATTCCTTGCAGTTGCATTGACAATTATTTTTAAAGTGAGGTTTAAATCCGCTCCCCTTCCTGAGGTTAAGCGGTCTTATGACATAATAAACAGTTTGCCTCCAGGTTCGGTTGTAATGTTTTCCATTGACTATGATGCATCAAGTATGCCAGAACTTGATCCAATGCTCAGGGCCATGTTGAGGCATTGTTTTGAAAAAAATCTAAAAGTAATTATGCTTGGCCACTGGCCGTTGGGGCTTCCCCTTGGGCAAATCGCTCTTGAAGATATAGCAAGGAAATACCATAAAAAATACGGGGTTGACTATGTATTCCTTGGTTACAGGCCGGGGCTTCAGGCTGTGATGCTGAATCTTGGAAAAGAGATAAGAAGTGTGTTTTCCACTGATTATCGTGGCACGCCGCTTGATTCTCTTCCCATGATGAGGGGAATACATAATTACAATGATATTGCAATACTTGTTGGGCTTGAAGCCGGTTCTGTTGGGGATATGTGGGTGCAGTTCGCCAATGCGAGATTCAATCAGAAGATTATTCTTGGTTCTACGGCAGTTATCACACCAGATTTGTATCCGTACCTTCAGGCGGGGCAAATAGTGGGGCTTATAGGTGGTTTGAGGGGGGCAGCTGATTATGAGGCGCTTGTAAATCATCCTGCCATAGCCAGTGCGGGAATGGCTTCACAGACCGTAGTACACGTGCTTATAATACTTCTTATATTGCTGGGTAATATTGGTTATTTTGCAACAAGGAGGGGAAAATGAACATATCTTTTAATCCATGGGTCTGGATAGCGGCGTTTTTAACTCTCTCAATGATGAGTTTTTTGTACAAAGACAATATTTTTTACAAAATCGGAGAGCATATTTATGTGGGCAGTTCTGCTGCGTTTATGCTTATCTATCTCTGGTATTTTGATGTAAAACCCAAGTTGATAGACGGATTTATGAATAATACAGGGATAGACAAATGGATTCTCATTATCCCTGCCCTCTTATCCCTTTTTATGCTGATGAGATTTATAAAACCCGTGGCCTGGATTTCAAGATGGGCAATTGCGTTTACCGTGGGAATGGGGTCTGGGCTCGGTATTACGGGGTTGCTCCAGGGTTTTCTGGTGCCGCAAATTAAAGCGACTTTCCTCCCCCTTTATGTGCATGGATCAAGTACACTTATGAGCATTTACCTTTCACTTAATAACATACTTATGGTTGTAGGTACACTCTCTGCTATTGTATATTTCTATTTTTCCCGGGAACATACAGGAGCAATTAAGAAGATTTCGCAGGTGGGTATAACGTTTATAATGGTAGCATTTGGTGCATCTTTTGGTTACACGGTGATGGCACGTATTTCTCTTCTTATAGGGAGGATATACTTCCTGCTTCATAACTGGTTAGGGCTTGTATGAAATTGCAGCTTGGTTTTTACAAAAAGTTCCTCCTTTTTCTCTATATAGTTCTGGTTGGAATTGACTGGGGTACAAAGTTTATAGTGAAGAATACATTCTTTTACGGAGAATCACGGGAGGTTGTTGGCAATTTTTTCCGTCTCACGTATGTTGAAAACCCTTACTCTCTTTTTTCTATCAAGCTAAGTGACAATTTTCCTTATGTATGGTTCTCAATTGCTGTTATAGTTGTTGTTTTCATTCTCTTCCTGGTTGAAAAAAACAAATGGCACAATTTTATATACATTCTTTTTCTTTCCGGTGCCACAGGCAACCTGATAGACAGATTGAAATACGAGAGGGTGGTGGATTTCTTTGATTTTGGAATAAACAATCGTTTGCGCTGGCCGGTGTTTAATTTTGCCGATGCTTATATTACAGTGGGGATGATATTACTTGCGGTTTCCATTATAATAGATGTATTGAAAAGCAGAAAAGGCAGGAGTAACCTGTCAGAACAAGAGGTTCAGGAAGAAAACAAGGAGTTTGAAAATGCATAACATACTGATATTGTTATTTTCATATACAAGGTTTTTTGCCCTTTCAGGTGGCGGTGACATGGTTGTGAGGAATCCATTTTCACTTACAAGGGTGGATGGAGAGGGAGTGAAAATGGAGATGTCTCTATATGGGGCAAGGAGCAGAGAGAGATGGGGAATACTCACTTATGACAGATACGATAACACGGTGGGAGATATGAGTATATATGGACGAACTTCACTTTATTCCAATATGCCTTCATTTATTGCGGCTTACGCCAGGAAGAATTTTGCAGTTTCTGTGGCCTATATTCCGCTATTAAACTACGATTACAGGTATGAAAAAAATCTGAAAGACGCCAATTATCTTCCTTCAAATAACTATGACATTAAGAGAAGTGGAGGTATAAGTCTTCTTGGAATTGGAGGTGAAGGTCGGTACAGGAAATTTTATGTTGGCGCATTTGTATCTTATGGTAAAGGAGAAATACGACAAACCGATAAATATCCTGATACGACAATTGTGACAGCATTAAGTTTGAAGGGATTTATCCCTTACGTGTATATAGGGGGTGGACTGGAAAATGTATCTTTTTCTGTGGGGTTTAATCCTGAGGTTAAGTTCACAAGTAATCCTCTACCGGCATACCCTATGTCTATTTATGTAAATATAAATCTTTTCAGAGCCTCTCCTCTTATGGATAGAGCCACCTTTGATTTTATTTATCGTTTTTATGAAAAAGCGGGATATTTAACTGACGGCTTCACACTTCTTGCCGGGCTTGAGCATACTGCCTTTAACAATTTCTTCTTTAATGTAAAAGCGGGTGTGGAGAAGACATATGTTGAAGAAGCCACCTATATTCCGATATATCAGATTACATTTGGACAGAAGTTCCAGGGAATAAAGGTAGCTGGAGGGCTTGAGTATCAAATTGTAAAATACTCAAGAAGAGATGCGCAGTCAGGAGAATATGCGAGTGTGTCTGAAAATACACTTAAGTTTAAGTTTGGAGTGAGTATTCTACCGTAAAAACTAAAAGTAAAAAGGGGCTACATTTGTAGCCCCTTTTTATGTCCTTCTTTGTATAATTTCAATGTTTCTGGTGTTTAAAAGATATTCAAGGAATTTGAGCATCACTTCATAGAATCTTTCTGGTAGGGTAAATGAGAGCACCTCTTCAAGGTAAGATTTAACCATAAGGTACACAATGTCTCTATCAGTTAGCCCCCTTGAGGCAAGATATATAGCTACTTTCTCCTCTATTTGTCCTATGTATGCTGAATGACTCATCTGTACGAGGTTTTCCGAGGTTTCAAAAGCAGGAAGAGAAAACTGCTCTGCATCGTGTGATAACACCACTCCTTTTGAATCAATGTGAGCTTTTGCCCCTTTTGAACCTGCTACTGCCTTTATTTTTACAAAAGAATTAGATGAGGAAGTGTCCATACTGACCTGTCGTGTATTCACAAGTGAGGAAGAATTCTCTCCTCGGTGTTCTATTTCTATCCATTCGTAATATCGTCCATTTTCTACCCCAAAACTGAGGGTATTAAGATTTAGTGTACTTTCTTTGCTCAAAACCGCTTTGACATCTCTACCCGTAATTTTGCCATTTTTGAAATTAAGCAGGGAAAGTGTTAGATTTGCTCCTTTTCCCAGAAAAATTCGTGTAAAAATTCGTGCATCAAGATAAGATGGGAAAGAGTGTATCAGCGAGATATTGGCTTTTGCTCCATCTTTTATAATGATCTCAACAGTGGAAAGATAGTAAGGAGAGTTAATCAATCTTGGGGCAGGACTGCCGAGAGCTATATTTCCTTTTGAATTTTCCTGAAATTCAATGTAAGTATGAGGAAATGGCACATAAGAAAACTTAAGGAGTGAAGGCAGGTATAAGAACTCGTCCTGTATTTTGAGGTTTTGAGGAAACCTGATGTATATTCCACCGTAACTTTTTTTGATGTGTTTTTTAATAAGTGTGTCTTCTTCATCCTTGAAAAGTGAGAAAACGCCCGCCTTTTTCAGAAACAGCTTTTTATCTGTAGCAGGGTCGTTAAGGTATTCTATTTTAAGTCCTCTTTTTTCAAGATTTTCCTGTATGCGGGCGTATTTTTCAGGGACTTTTTCCATTTCAAGCCCCATAACAAAATTCCATTCCTCTTCAGGTATGTTGAGATGCCGTAAAAGGTTTTTGGTTTCCTCTTTTATTTCAGGGGTAATAGGAGGTGTATCTGTGGTATAATTAAACTCTGGAAAAAATGTTTTCTTATCAAGCATCAGAAACCTCCTCTCGCGACGAGTTCTGCTATTCTATTAATTTCTTTCAAATATTCAAAAGGGATGTGTTTTGTCACAGGCTCTATATAACCTCTTACCAGCAACGCTGTGGCTTCCTCCTCAGAAAGACCTCTTGCCATAAGATAAGAAAGGCTTTCCTCTGAAATCTTGCCTACATAAGCCTCATGAGTGAGTTCAGAGCTTGGGGATATGCTTTTTACTCCAGGGTATGTTGTATGGGTACCACCGCTATTAAGCAGGATCCCGGAGCATTCAATGTGTCCTTTTGAAAAACAGGCTTTTTGTTTACTTTCAATATGTGTGTAAGAGTTTGAAACTCCCTTGTCTCTTATCACCCCCTTTGTTTGTATAAGCCCTGAAGTCTCTTCGGCTTCAAGATAGATTTTAATAACGTCGTCAAGGTACTCCTCCCTCTTCACAAAGGATATAGAATGCACTGTGGCCTTTGCTCTTTTACCTTTCAAATGAATTTCTTCATATCTACCTGCTGATTTCCCTGTTCCTAAAATAGCCACTGCCACTTCTATTTCTCCTCCTTCTTCCACATGTACATTGGTATAGGGACGGGTATTCACATATTCAGGCCAGTTCTGCAGGACAATTCCCTT
>JALVLE010000093.1 GCA_027033555.1 Caldifarciminota bacterium
CCACCATCCGCCTGACAATCTCTATATTATCCTCATATCTGTTTTCCCCCTTTCCTATCTGCTCGCTATCATAATCACTGAGCGCATTTTTTACTTCATCATCAACGTGCCCATAATAGATTATTTTCTCAGGTTTTATCCCATCAAGAAGGGTTTTTACATCCTCAACATTTCTCTTATCTGCAAAAAGCACATATGCTCCAATTTTCTTGGCATAGGGCATCGCAGATAGAGCATAATCAGAATAAAGATAATCGACTATTATAAACTTCTTGGCACCCGACTTATTCGCAAGATATAAGTTAGTGTCAAGACCATACGGAGATTTATAAATCTCCACAGTGTTGTTCATCTTTCTTAACTCCCCTTCTACAAAACTGGAAACTGGAAGGTCTGCTGACTGTATTAGATAAACATCTTTATTCGCTCCAACCTTATTCGTTACGATCGCAACACTTCCAGAATATGGAACAAAATAAACTGGCAAACCTTTTACATTAGCGTAAAAGATTCCAGACATCACATCCATTCCATCCTTGGAGTTTATTACCACAACATCCTCTGCAAATCCTACCGGAACCACGAATAGTAAAACAATAGCTATCAAAAACAATAGACGAACATTCATAATAAAGACCTCCCATACAAACAACAAGGGAAAAGTATATAAATATTTCTAGAAGGAGAAGAAGGAAAGAAAAAGAAAAATGAAAAAAGAAGGTATTGAGTTAGTTAAGCTCTGCATAGAAATAGTAAGTCATAAATCCTGCACTACCTGTTGCTTCTGGAGTCGGAACCATAATCTCGTACTGGTAGCTCTCGTTGTTGTAGTTTTTACCCGAGGAATTTATCTGTGTACAGAAAGCCATATGGTTTGTATCCCCAGAGTTTATCGTACCTTGATCTTTAATTACACAATCAGTAAATGTACTTAACCCGCTGTTATCACTCAAGTCAACGCTTGCTGCACCACTTACATCTGCCTGAGTAAAGTTCAAAACACATGAACTACCCGTGTAGGTGTTAGCACCAGAATCTGCATCAGTACCTGTAAAGCCCCATGCAGTATCTATTTCTGTACCACTTGCAGCCTGTGCACTCGCCCAATCAAAAGTAGATGCATTCGCTACACAGACCTCACCTCCGCTAGTCACTGTCCAGCTCCAGTCATACACATAATGAGTGTTACTGCTATCAGTCAATCGCAAACTACCAGACACATTTCCAAAGAAATCTGCCCACTTATCTGTAAGAGAAGTCAAACTCACATTTACCTCAGTTATGTTCCCTCCTTCAGTTGTAACCGAGCCAGGATTTTGTGTCCATCTAGGTCTATGTACAGGAGTTTCTACTGATGCACCACTTATTGCAAACAACAATCCTCCAAGGACTAAAAACAGTCCTAATACCGCTAATATCTTCTTCATCGACGGTCACCTCAAATTAATATTTTTTCAGCTATCCTTACAGAGAGAATATTTATAAACTTTTCTATTAAATTCCCTTAACTTCCGCCCGGAAGTTACTTCCGCCCTATCCTCTCCATTGCCCTCTTCATAACAGGGTCAGGAATCCTGTAAACTCCTTCAACCTGTTCAACAAAAGAATGAGAGAGCAGATTCTTCATGTAAGAATACAACCTGCTATCACTTATCCGGGTCCCAAGCTCCCTCTCCAGCAAAAGCTTTATCTGTGACCATGTCATACCTC
>JALVLE010000094.1 GCA_027033555.1 Caldifarciminota bacterium
AATCAAGCTGGTTATTCCGTTTCTATTAGTTTCCTTAAGCACATGCAGACTTCCACACAATGGGTTACCTACACCTGTGGAAAATGTACCCATGGATTTACAGCCAAAATGGTCCCCGGATGGGAGGTATCTTATTTACACGCATGTAGATACACTTCCAGATACCACATCAGGCATAAAGATTCTTGATCTTAACACAGGTAACAACTGGTTCATTTTAAAAGGATTACCATGGGAATACTTCAATCCTACATGGTCACCGGATGGCAAATGGATATTATTCAATCATAATGGAGATGCAATATACAAGGCGCAATTAACAGATAGTATGAAAATAGATACTGCGAGTATTCGTTTCCTTCTGGAGGGCAACAATCCTGACTGGTCTCGCTGTGGTGATTTAATTGCTTTTGATAGGCCTGGTGACACATCTGGGGTTTATATAATTGATACTGCTGGGGTAAACGAGAAATTGGTAAAATACGGTTACCAGCCAAGTTGGGGAGGCTACTGTGATAAACTTCTCGTAAAGGCATTCTCGGTATATATTGTAGACACTTCAGGTAATATACTGGGGAAATTTAACTTTAACCCAGGTTCAGGATCTTATGATTGGTCTCCAGATGGTAGATATATAGTATTTGAGAGAAACCCTAATGAACCACGTGGAATATTTGTTGTTGACACTTCAGAAAATGTTGAGGTAAAGTTGTATGATACAAATAACAGAGAATATTCTTATCCTTCTTTTTCTCCCACATCAGATGAAATAGCATTCAACAGCTGGAACCCGGAGCATACAAGGATTGTGCTCTGGGTTATAAAACGTGATGGAAGGAATTTGAGACAGGTAACTTTTTAGAAGGAGGCAAGTTTCATGAAAAGAGTCATTTATACTCTTTTCTGTATACTAACCCTGATAGAATGGGTATTTGCTCAGGGTGAAGTCATGAAGGGTATTGCTCTTGTTAGACTTTCCCCTGATGCTCTTAATAAACCATATCCACAGGTTTTGTCAGCTGGTTCATTTGGTTCAGCTGACTTTCAGGAATATCTCTCTTCAATAGGATTCACTGAAGCAAAGAAGATATTCAACTTTGAACCAGAGGATACTCTTGGGACAGACATTCGTGGCAATCCTGTGCATTTAATAGATCTTTCCCTTTTTTATTCATTTCATTTTGATACAAGCCAGGATGTATGGGAGGTTCTTGATTCACTTAAATTCTTTCCAGAGGTTGAGCATGCTGTTCCGTCATGGATTTTAAGACCAGCTGTAACTCCCAATGATCCCTATTTTAACTATTACCAATGGGCTTTGGACTCAGTGAGTTATACGAATGCTGATATCAATGCTTATAAAGCGTGGAATCTTGAGAGAGGCAGTTCTTCGGTAAAGATAGCAATTCTTGACAGTGGTATAGATGACGACCAACCTGACCTTAAAGGCAGGGTGGTCGGAGGCGTCTCAACAGCAGTTGATATATGGCCAGGGTGGTGGGGAAAGTGGAGTGATATATTACCTCATGGTGGTCATGGAACCAATGTAGCAGGTGTGATAGGTGCATGTACTGACAATGACACAGGGGTTGCCGGTATTATGTGGAATGTGAGTTTGTACTCTGTTCGTGTATTTACGGAAACCGGTATAGATATAATTACCACATCAGAGTGGGTTGCCAGGGGGATAGATTGGGCAAGGCGTC
>JALVLE010000095.1 GCA_027033555.1 Caldifarciminota bacterium
TCGCCCGCTCAAGCCTGGTCATGTATCCTGTAAGCTCAAAAAAATCATCAATAACCTCAAGTGGAGCCGTTTCCCTGAGTGTATCTGCATCAAAATTCTTTTTAAACTGTGTAAGAAGGTGTAAAACAGAACTTGCCTCTTCTTTTTCCTCCTCCCTTAGCCTCATCCCCGTCCTTTTGCCTATATACTTTTTTGCCACATATTTTGCGAGTCTGGAAGACAGGTCCATAATCCTCCGTGCAATAAGAAAAATATCGTGTTCTTCCGGCTCATTAAGAACGAGTTTAATAATGCCAAGTATTGAACGTATCTCCTCTCTCTCGTAAAAACCCCCTTCTGTCTGGAGATTATAAGGAATTTCTTTTCTGATAAACGCCTCCTCAAAATACCTTGAATATGCATTCACACGATAGATTACGCTAATATCTTCAAATTGAAGACCGGTTTCAACCTCTTTTTTGATTGTCTCTGCAACCCACTCCGCCTCCTCTTCCTCGCTCATTGCCTCTTTTAAAATAATACTCCCTTCTACCTTACTCTTTGAAATCATTGGCTTTGCCACTCTTTCTCTGTTAAAGGATATCACCCTTTCCGCCGCATCAAGAATTCTCTGGGGCACTCTGAAACTCGTTGTAAGATAAAAGCGTTTAACTATATCACCATAAATAGCTTCAAGATTCCTGATAAAAGACGGGTCTGCACCCCTGAAGCTGTAAATAGTTTGGTCATCATCACCTACAAGAAATAAATTTTTGTGTTTTTCTGCCAGTATTGTTATTAATTTGAATTGAGCAGGATCAATGTCCTGAAATTCGTCAACAAGAATGTATTCAAACTTGCTTGTAAACTCCTCTCTTATATCATCAAATTCTTCCAGCACCTTAACCGCGTACAATATAATATCTCCATAATCTACCATATTCCTTGTTGTAAGAAAGTTTTGATAATTCGCATATACATTTGCAACCCTTTTCTCCCATGAGGTTTTCGCGAGCTTCCTGTACTCATCTGGAGATATTAAGTTTGTCTTGGCTTTTTCTATTGCTCTTTTTACCCCCTTTGCACTTTTGCCCGCAAGGTTCTCAATTATTGCCTGCGCATCCTCAGGGGCGATAACTGTAATATTTTCCTCATCAAATCCAAGCCTTTCTGCTCCACGTAAAAAAATACGCATGGCCATACTATGGAAAGTACCAGCCCACAGTTTCCTTGTTGCAAGTTCTCCGATTAAGGAGGCCACCTCTGTTTTAAGGTTAGAGGCTGCTTTTCCAGTAAACGTAATAGCAAGAATTTTTTCCGGGCGTACCCCTTTCTCCTTCACAAGATATGCAATTCTTCTTGCCAGGGTGTAGGTCTTACCTGTACCAGCACTCCCCATCACCACAACCACTCCATCTCCACTCATCACCGCCTCCCTTTGTGAGGGTTCAAGACCATCCAGAATAACACTCCTTTTAGCAGGATCCGGCAAAACTGACGTAATTTCAAGGGTATACCCCCCCTTCTGAAGAGCCTTAACGAACTCCACTGTGTCTTTAAACCTTTCCTCTTTATTTTTTGCAAGTGCCTTTTTCAGGGCAAACCATAAAAAAGGAGGAATACCTCTTATCTTTTTCAACCTGCCACGCAAAATTTTGTTTCTCATTTGTTCAAAAGAATCCGCCGTATATGGTACCCGTCCCTCAAGCATTTCATAGAGCATAACA
>JALVLE010000096.1 GCA_027033555.1 Caldifarciminota bacterium
AATATACGAAATAGACTTTATAGTATAATAAACTAGTATTTAACAATAAGTTTGATAAATCACCACAAAAAATGAAAGAGGTGGTCAAATTGAGCATCAATAACACTACACAAAATAATAGAAGCAATGCAGGAGACTCTGAATCATTTAAACGAAACTTAGGTTTAATTGAAGCGGTTGCAATCGGTATTGGTGGTATGATTGGTGGAGGTATCTTTGCTGTTATTGGCCTTGTAATTGGGTTGGCTGGATATTTTGTGTATTTAAGCTTAATTTATTGCACTGTAATAGCAATTTTTACGGGATATAATTATGCAATTCTTGCTAAAAAATATCCTTCAAGTGGAGCTGGATATACCTTTGTTCGTGCTGGGTTCGGGGATAAAATTGGTGGAATTGTTGGATGGCTCCTCTGGTTTGGTTATGTTGCTGCGATAGCTCTATACGCTGTATCTTTTGGTTTATATGTTTCTTACTTCCTTCCGTATAATTGGAAAATTTATAGTTTACTTTTGATTTTTCTTTTCACAGCTATTAATTTTAAAGGCGTAAAAGAAACAGGATTTATAGAAAATCTCATTGTAGGCGCAAAAGTTGGTATTCTGTTAGTATTTATATTAGGTGGTCTAGTTGTAACAAATGTTTTACCTGTTTTTCAGCATACCCTATCAGAGATACATCAAATAGGGTCTTCTCAACTCATAAACATTCTTCTTGGTGGTACATTAATCTTTATTGCATACGAAGGCTTTGAACTTATTGCGACCAGTGCAGAGGAAATAAAGAATCCAGAGAAAAATATAACCTATGCCATATTTATCAGTATTACCATAGTTTCCCTTGTTTACTTCTTTACAGGGATTATATCTGTAGCCGTTGCAGATCCTAGTACTATATCGAATAGTGAAGGTCCTCTAATAATTGCTGCAAAACAATTCTTAGGAACTTTTGGCGAAATTCTCTTAGGTTTTGGTGGTGTTTTTGCGACAGCTAGTGCCTTGAATGCAAGTCTATATGGTGCCTCAAGAGTATTATATGCAATTTCTCGCGACGGAATAGGTCCGTATAGACTTACTAATGTACACTCAAGGTACTCTACACCATATAACAGCATACTTTTAACATCAATAGCTGCCATTGGACTTACATTAATTGGTGTATTATCTGAAGTTTCAACATTGTCAAGTTTGTTCTTCTTGTTTATTTTTCTCGCTGTAAATATAAGTGCAGTGAAACTAGAACTTAAAGGTGAGCTGAAAAACAGTGTTTTTATAAGTTTCATGCCGGTATTGTTGATTATATATTCAATCTACCTGTTACTGCAGTACCTAATGACTCCTTTGTTATGGGTGCTTTTATTTATAGCAGTTGGAATCGCATATCTCACTACCCGAGTAAATCTAAAGGATATGTCACAAGATAAAACATAAATAGCTAAATCTTTTCTCTTTTTTATGTTAGTTATCATATCATATCTATTTTAATGTGGTACAAATGACTAATAGTTCTCATGGTCTAATTAGGCGAGTTCCTATGTTTGCATGCCCTGTATGTAACAGTATCATTAGAGGCTACAAAGTTGATTACAGTGAACTTAAAAACAGTTTTACAGAAAGCGGTAGTCCAGTACCATATTATTTTACTTGTAAGATGGGTCATAAGTTATTAGTTTATCTGTATCCATTTAAAGGAAAAGTAAAAGTT
>JALVLE010000097.1:0-3089 GCA_027033555.1 Caldifarciminota bacterium
AGCTTAAGGAGCGCCTTGAAAAGAAGAAGTTGCCGGAAAAAGTGAGGGAAGTGGCGCTAAAAGAAATTGAAAAACTTTCAAGAATGATGCCCGGTTCTCCTGAATACATAGTTTCAAGAAACTATATAGACTGGATTCTTGATTTGCCATGGCTTGAAGAAACAGAGGATAATCTTGATTTAAGGAGGGCAAGAAGGATTTTAAATCAGGATCATTATGATCTTGATGTAGTAAAAGAAAGGATAATTGAATTTCTTGCAGTTCGCAAGCTCAAAAAGGACACAAAAGGTCCTATTCTATGTTTTGTGGGCCCACCAGGTGTTGGAAAAACCTCCCTTGGTCGTTCCATTGCACGAGCAATGGGTAGAAAATTCGTAAGAATGTCTCTGGGGGGTATCAGAGATGAGGCGGAGATAAGAGGACATAGAAGGACCTATGTGGGAGCGCTTCCTGGAAGAATAATTCAGGGATTAAAAACAGCTGGTTCTCGGAATCCTGTGTTTATGCTCGATGAGATAGACAAGGTTGGAGCTGATTTCAGAGGAGATCCTACCTCTGCCCTTTTGGAGGTGCTTGACCCGGAACAGAATTTTGCTTTTGTGGATCATTATCTGGATTTACCATTTGATCTTTCACATGTTTTGTTTATTGCCACAGCAAATACCACTCAGACAATACCTCCTGCTCTTCTTGACAGAATGGAGGTTATTACACTGCCTGGATACATAGATATGGAAAAGTATTACATAGCCAAGCAGTATCTTATACCCAAGCAAAAGGAAGAGACCGGATTGAAAGATTATAAGATAGCGTTTTCCAAGAAAGCTATATTTGAGATTATCCGTGGTTACACCCGTGAAGCAGGTGTGAGAAATCTTGAACGTAATATTGGCAATGTGTTCAGGAAGATTGCAAAAGAGGTTGTGGAAAAGAATCTCAAACCAGAAGAGGTCAATATAAGGATTACGCCCCAGAAGATTCACAAATATCTTGGTCCTCCCAAATACTATGAGGAGACAAAAGAAAGGGTTAATGAGCCCGGGATAGTTGTGGGGCTTGCGTGGACTCCTGTAGGCGGAGATATACTGTTTATAGAGGCTCTTAAGATGAAAGGGGAGGGTAAGCTTATTCTTACGGGACAACTTGGTGAGGTCATGAAAGAATCCATTCAGGCTGCCCTTTCTCTGGTGAGAGCAAAACGAGAAAAGCTTGGTATTGAGGAGGGTTTCCATAAAAAGTATGATATACATATACACATTCCAGAAGGTGCTATACCCAAAGATGGGCCTTCTGCTGGAATAGCGATTTTCACAGCGCTTGTGTCATTGTTTACGGAGAAGAGAGTACCGAGTGATCTTGCAATGACAGGAGAGATTACCTTGCGGGGTAAAATACTTCCGGTAGGCGGGATAAAAGAAAAAATCATTGCAGCCCATAGAGCTGGAATAAAAAGGGTAATTCTTCCGAGATGGAATGAGAAGAATCTGATAGACATTCCCAAGTATATAAAAGAAGATTTAAAGTTCCATTTTGTGGATAATGTTGATCAGGTAACAAAGATTGTCTTCGGAAAATAGAAAAGCCATCTTTACCCCTGCCAACCTCATAAGCTTTGTCAGGTTGGCAGTGGGTGTTATATTTTTTTATCTTTTGTTTTTCGGGTACAGGTTAGCCGGTATAGTTGCCCTTGCTCTTTTTGTCCTTCTGGATATTCTGGATGGATATGTGGCGAGAAAGTTTAATTGTGCATCTGATCTTGGAGTGCTGCTTGATCATGGAACTGACAAAATGTTTGCTGTTGTAACTTTGTTTATCCTCTTTTTGAAAGGGGCTTTGTCTCCTGTTTTTTTCACTGCTTTTGTTGTAAGGGATCTTGCTTTGTCCATTGGATGGATTGTAGTGAGGTTTAAGAAGAATAGACTCGTTTCCTCCCGATTTTATGGCAAGTTAACGGGAGGATTTTATTTTCTCATGCTTTTCTTATACCTTTTAGAGGCTTTTTCTTGGATGTACCGAGTAATGTTTTTAACTTTATTTCTTTATTACATTTCCGCTTTTTATTATGCAAAAGCTCTTGTTATGAGAGGAGATAATGGTGATGAGTGAAAGATTTTGTACTCTTATAACCGGTTCAACGGATGGGATAGGCAAGAAAGCAGCAGAATTGCTATATAGGAGAGGGCACTGTGTAATTGTGCATGGGAGAGATGAAGCAAAGGTATTAAATACACGGAAGGAAATATTGAAGAAAATAAAAGGAGACGGAAAGCTATTCGGTGTCGTGGCGGATTTTGAGAATTTGAGAGAAGTTGAAAAAATGGCCCAGAAAGTAAAAAAGGAATTCCCGACGCTTTCTGTGCTCATCAACAATGCGGGAGTGTTTAGGAGAAAAAGGGTAATAACAAAAGATGGATTTGAGTCAACCTTTCAGATTAATTATCTTGCCCATTTTCTCCTTGTTATGCAGCTTCTGGATCTTTTAATTAAAAATGCTCCCTCCTGGATCATAAATGTGAGTTCAATGGTTCATGCAGCATCATATGATAAAGATAATATTCAGGGAGAAAAAAGGTATGATGCATACGAGGCCTATGCTGTCTCAAAACTCTTTAATGTTCTTTTTACCTATAAATTGCACAGAATTTTTGGAAACTCTAAAAATATACATGTCTATGCGGTACATCCTGGTGTGATTAATACAAAATTATTAAGAGAAGGGTGGGGACCTTTCGGAGCAGATCCGGAAGTGGGAGCGCGTAATATATTATCTCCTATTTTTTCTGAGAAGCTGCGAAACTTGTCGGGGATATATGTGGAAAATGGAGTCCCAGTAAAGTCAAAGCCGATCACCTATAATCAAAAAGAACAGGATTTTCTATGGGAATTGAGTATAAAGTTATTAAAAGAAAGAGGATTTGAGATAAGCTTGGGAGGTTAATATGTATATTTTATATGAGTGTAAGAAGGACGTGTTAAAGTCATTTTATCCCTTTTCACTTTCTCATCCCCTGTGGGAATTGAGGGCAGGGATTTTTACAATTAAAGAGTTGTGGGAAAAACTCCTTGGGGAGAAGGTCGGTGTTTACACA
>JALVLE010000097.1:3099-5274 GCA_027033555.1 Caldifarciminota bacterium
TTCCAACTCATTCCCTTGTTGAAAAGGTAAAGAACTTAAAAGAAGGTGTAGCCTTACTTGATAGCGAAAAAAATATAGTAGCATATGGGATTTCATACGGTGCAAAAAGTTATTTTGAATACTATGAAAAAGAAGAAGTAAATGTAAAGCCCATTAATTGGCTGTATGAAGTTATTGATTTTATAAAAATCAGGATAAACGAGGAATTTGAATTAGTTGATTCGGACAATGAACCTTTTCTTGTGGATAAGGAAAATATCAAATTGTTGCATATAGAAAACATAAAATTTGGCAGAAATGTACAAATTGATCCTTTTGTGGTAATTGACGCAGGGGAAGGTAAGGTTTTTATAGATGATAATGTGAAAGTCGGCTCCTTTTCTTACCTTAAAGGGCCGCTTTATGTGGGCAGAGGCAGTTTAATAAAGCCCCATTCAAGAATCTATGATGGAGTAAGTATAGGAGAAGTAACCAAGGTAGCAGGTGAGGTTGAAGAAAGTATAATACTTGGATATTCAAATAAGCAGCATGATGGCTTTTTGGGACACGCTTTTGTTGGAGAATGGGTTAATCTCGGTGCGTTGACTACAAATAGTGACCTTAAAAACAACTATGGAATAGTAAAATTAAAATTAAAAGATGAGGAGATAGATACTGGTCGTAGATTCCTTGGGGTGTTGATCGGGGACCATTCAAAAAGCGGTATAATGACCATGTTTAACACAGGTACACTGGTAGGTTTTTCTTCCAATGTTTTCGGCGCAGGTTATCATGATAAATTCATCCCCTCATTTTCCTGGGGTCCGAAAGAGGTTTATCACCTGGAAAAAGCCATAAGGACAGCAAAAGTGGTAATGGGGAGGAGAAATGTTGAATTTAAGGATGCGCATAAAATGCTTTTTGAATACATTTTTGAGTTGAGATTAAAAGAAGGCTTGTAATTTTTTCTGGAAAAATAGAACTAAAGGTTGATAAATAGTTTAAAATCCGTTAATAATAGATTAAACTTAAGTTGTTATGAACGTTCCGCTGTCCAGGCCCTATAAGGTAGAGAAGGCCATTCGCCATATTGAAAATGTTTTGAATACCCCTTATATCAGTACAGGGCCTGTTATAAAGGAGTTTGAAAACGCTATTACCCGCATATCAGGAGCCAAGTTTGCCATTTCAACTTCAAGCGGAACTGCAGCGCTTCATGTGATAGTAAAATCTCTGGGGATAGGCAAAGGTGATGATGTTATAACAACCCCGTATTCATTCATAGCCACTTCCAACGTGATTCTGTACGAGGGCGCCTTCCCTGTTTTTTGTGATGTTGAACCTGAACATCTTAATCTTTCTTACGAAAAGACGCTTGAGTGCATTGAAAAGAATTATTTTTATAAAAATGGCCGGCTTATAAATAAAAAAACAGGTAACAGGTTGAAAGCTATAATGCCAGTGCACATTTACGGGTATCCCGCCTATCTTGAGGGCTTTATTGAGCTCAAAGAGAAGTATAATTTATATATAATTGAAGATTCGGCTGAAGCATTTGGAAGCATGGTTAAGATTAAAAAAGAGTGGAGAATGCTCGGCACCATAGGTGATGCAGGTGTGTATGCCTTCTATGCCAACAAGCAAATAACCACAGGGGAGGGGGGGGTAATTGTGACTTCAGATGAGAGCATAAGAAATATGGCTCTCTCCTTGAGGAATCAGGGCAGGAGTCTTAGCTCAGAATGGCTTATACACGAAAGGATAGGGTATAATTACCGCATGTCTTCATTGAATGCAGCGCTTGGCCTTTCTCAACTGGAGATCTTTAATGAAATTTTTGAAAAGCGCAGGCATGCATTTTTTGTGTATAGTAAACTCCTTCAAAATGTGGAAGAGCTGGAACTATTTGAAGAAAGCGAGGGTGTGAAAACCAACTGGTTTGTGTTTGTGGTAAGATTTAAGGACACAGGTCTGCGTGACAGGGTGGCAGAATATTTAAAAGAGAAAGGTATAGCCACACGGCCTTATTTTTCGCCTCCTTTACATCTGCAACCGGTGTACAGAAGGCTTTTACCATACAAAGAGGGGGATTTCCCGGTTGCCGAGGATGCGGCGAAGAGGGTGCTTGCCCTTCCTTTTTATACCGGAATAGGAGAAAAAGAGCAGGAGTATGTTGTAGAAACCCTCAAAGAGGCG
>JALVLE010000098.1 GCA_027033555.1 Caldifarciminota bacterium
CGGGAGAATAAGGAAATAATCAAGCGTCCCTTCCACAACCCAGTCATTTATGTACGCAAGGCCACCGAAAAACAGGGCATAGTACAGTGTTTCAACAATCTGTGAAGTGGCAAGCAGAAACAGGATGTCTTTAAAAATCCATCCCTCTACTTTTAAAACACGGTAGTAAATTATCCTGAAAAAGGCAACCTGAATCACAAATGTCAAAAGGTCGTACAGAAGGAGTAAAATGGTGTCTTTCAAATACACTTTGCTCTTGATAAGGTTTGCTCTGAATAGCTCTTTTACCACGCTAACCACCATAAGCCATATACCTTTTTAACCCTGCTCCTGTAAGTTTTGAGTTTACAAAGAAAAGCACTACGATATAGAACATGAAAAGTACCATGTTATGCAGTGTTAAACTCTCTTTCCCAAGATATACGGATATGGGAAAATCAATTAGATAGGGGAAAGGGGTAAGGTATATCAATTTTCTTAAAAGTTCAGGGAAAATCATAATGGGGAGAATTCCACCTGAGAAAAACCTTGATATAAACCAGCTCCACCATGCCATGGCCTCCTCATTCTCTATATAAAATGCTGTCTGTGTAAAGAGAAGACGGAGTTCAAAGTAGAGGATGAGGGACAGGAAGCTACTTGAAAAGAAGGCGGGGAGTTTGCTCAGGTTTATGATAATGGAACTCTTCATAAGAACAGCTATAATAGCAAAAACAACCAGGTTAATTAAGAAAGAGAAAAACATACTTGCTGCATCAACAACGATAAAATAATACTCCCACCTCACTGGCAGAATTAAAATTCCATCCAACTTACCACTCCTTATGAACTTAAAAAGTCCCACCTGCACGGTGGGTATAAATTGGTGAAAAAAGCCCATTAAAAGGAAATAATACATCACAAGCTCTTTACTGCTCAGAATAGAGATATTTCCTGCCCATCTAAAAAACATGATGAATAAAAGAAACACAAGTATATTTTGAAAAACAAAGCCCACGAAATTTGCCCTGTAAATTGTTACCAATTTCAGGTATTTTTTGAATAAAATCCAGTAGAATCGCATCATTTTGATGTTATCAACTCCTCTATAAAATCTTCCAACTCTGGCGCCTTTACCTTTATTTCAACTATGCCGGAGATGTTTTCTAACTCCTTCAAAATGACTGCCTCATCGTGCCTGTCCACAAATGCACCATACGCTCCGGGCTTTTTTGCCCTGAAAACCTCTGGTAACTTTACCTCCTCCTCGGTCTTTACCTCTATAGAGACTTTGTTTTGCAGAATAGCTTTGATTTCCTTCGTGCTCATTTCTGCCGCTACCTTACCCTTATGTAGCACCAGCACGGTATCCACAAGATCCTTTATCCCCTCAATTATGTGAGAAGTGATAATAAGGGTCTTCTTCCCTTTAAATGTACCAAGGAATGATATAAGCTGTTTTCTTGATATAAAATCAAGACCAATGAAAGGCTCATCAAGAAAAACTACTGATGGGTTATGAAGGAGTCCCAAAATGATTTCCATTTTGACTCTTTCACCAAAGGATAGAGTTCTGACCTGATTGTGGAGTTTTTCTTCTACATTTAGCATTTTGGCCAATAACTCTGCCTGTCTGTAGATTTCCTTTTTACCGAGCCCGTAGGCGCTACCGAAGAGTCTGAAATTATCCATGGGAGAGAGGTCTATGAT
>JALVLE010000099.1 GCA_027033555.1 Caldifarciminota bacterium
TATATAAACTGTTTTCCTTTAAGAAAGTTGACGCCTTCCTGGATGTAAATTTGCAGAAGTTTGGCATGTTTCACAGAAAAACAGTTCGGATTGAGACGGAGTATGATGCAAAAGGTAAGAAAGTAAAGGCCGGTATCATTTATTCGGGCTTTGATATTCCTTTTAGATTAGAACAAACAGACAAAAGGTTGCTGAAAAAGGGATATATCAACATTAAAGGCGCGTTTAGCTGGATAAGTTCAATTTTATTTGTAAACATCAGGGAAGAAAAAAGTTTGCATGTATGGAACCTGAATTATCATGATATTAGTTTAGGCGGAAAATTAAGACTTTTATGGTCAGGGACTGCTGATTATGGCTTTTACTCTGCTGCAGATTTACAGAGAGAGCTAAAGACCTATCGTAAGGGTAACAAAGAGAGTGTGCTTTTATATGGAATTAAAGGAAATACTTACTGGCATTTTGTTTTCGTGCGTGCGGAGGCAAAGATGAGAAGATATGATTTTCAGAGGCTTATGCCTATGGACAGAGATGAGAGGCAGATTATTTTCGGTTGTGGAATAAAACCTTTTAAGCTTGAGTATTCTCGTACTGACGTGAACTATATAAAAAGGGAATACAGGAACAACTCCACAAAGGAAGAAAACTACAGTATCCGGATCAAAAAGACACTTGGTACGTTTGGTTCCAGTGAAGTATATTTTGAAGGTCAGTTGTTTGCTGGCAACAGTCTTCCCGTTTATTCAAACACCAGGGGGTTATATCAACGGTTCTGGAAAAATAATTTTGGGGTAGAAAGCAAGGATACATCCCATTTGTTGAAACTCACTGTAAGATATAAACAATTTGGGGAATTTTCAGGTGATTCAATTTATAATCCAGTTGCCAGTGTTGAAATTTCCAGTGATGGCTATGTTAGATTGGTAAAAAACGAAGATTTTTCAATTTATACAGGCGAGAGTTTCTCTGCAATTGTTGGAAAAGAATGCAGGGAGTGGCACCTAACATTCCGAATAAATACTTACAGGTATTCCTTATATTTTGGTATTGGGGAACTTTTAGGAAGAGGGGACTCATTTATTGAGTTTAAATCATGGATATAGTTGCATTTGCAGAAAAGTTCGGCAATCTCTTTATAAAGAGCAAATATCTTGTAGATGGTCTATATCAGGGGAAGCATAGAAGTATAACCCACGGGTATTCCGTGGAATTTACTGAACACAGACCATATGAGATTGGGGACGATATACGCTTCATTGATTGGAAGGTATATGCAAGAACCGACAGGTATATGGTGAAAAAATTCACAGAGGAGACAGAGCTGGATGTGTATTTTTTTCTGGATACAAGTGGCTCAATGGCATACGAAGACAAATTTTATAACAGTATTTTACTTACTGGTGCTCTAATGTACCTTTTTCACATTCAGAATGACAGGATCTCTCTCTTCACCCCCACTCCACTTTATATACCTCCCACAAGAAATAAAAACGAGGTAATGGAGATTTTCAGATATCTTGAGGAAATTAAACCCCAGGGCAATTTTGAAGTAGAAAGAGCATTTTTCAGATTCTCAAGTGTTGTCAAAAAAAGGGGATTTATAATTATAATCTCTGATTTCCTGTTTGAGCTTGATTATCTTGACAAATTTTTGAGGTATATGAGAAAAAAGCATAGACAGGTTATAGG
>JALVLE010000100.1 GCA_027033555.1 Caldifarciminota bacterium
ACAAAATGAATTGAAAAATATAATGGAGAAAGGTTAGGTTGGAATGGAAATTGTTTGAAAAAGGTTTTGAAAGCTTCCCTAAAAGCTATGTGATAGCACAAAATATATTTTTTATTTTACACTTTAACATAGGATGTATAGGAATGCTGCCGTTATAAATTAAAGGTTTTCCAATAGTTTCAGTTGTTTATATTCTTTTCCTCGCTATAATGTTAATACTTGTTTTAAGAAAGCATTTGTGTACTCACTGTTATTACTACGCAAAGCGCTGCAGCACCGGTTGGGGAAGATTATCTGCTCTTTTATTCAGCAGAAATTCAGGGAATTACCGCCTTGGTATCACACTCGCAACACTCACGTGGGGTATCGCCACTTTGTTACCTATTTTTGGCATTTTAACAGGACTTTTTGTGAATTATTCTTTTTTAAATTTGATCCTGTTTATCGTTTTTGTAATATTTAGCTCTGCGAGTTTTTTAATCCACAGAAAAGCCTGTGAAAACTGCAAAATGAGGCTTATTTGTCCTTTAAGCATGGCCAGTAATAATGAAAAATGAATTTATTTGGTTTTGAGGTTAAAGTATTTTTCTGTGTGAATAAGAATGAGGTAACCGCATATGCATGGCACTACACTGAAGAAAAGGCTAAAAAGCATCTTGAAAAAATACGAACATTCCATAATTTAGAAGGAAAGATAATCAGGTCAGACACACTGGAAGAGTGGTTATATAACGAGCTGCAGAAAGTGGTTTTGAAGGGTAGGAAATTTATCCTGCCACAGCTTGAGTACAAAAATAAAATTGTTTACGAAAGGATTATAGAAATTCCGAAAGGTAGAACAGCAACATACACAGAGATAGCAAGAAAAAGTGGTGTAAAATATACCCAAATGCTCATTACACTTCTGAGGAACCCTTTCCAGGTTCTGGTCCCTTGTCACAGGCTCGTGACACAAAAAGGAACACTTATGGGATTTTATCCCCTGGGGATTGAGGTTAAAAAGACTCTTTTGAAAATTGAAGGTGTGATATCATGAAAAAGGTTTACATAAAATCAATCCTGAATAAACATAAAAAGAGAGATGAATGGTTCCTTGACGATTATTCAATAAATCCATATTCAGGTTGTACATTTGGGTGTGTGTACTGCTATATAAAAGGCTCAAAATACGGTGAACATAAAGAAAATGGCGTGTACATCAAGGCAAATGCCGCAGAAATACTTGAAAAACAACTCAAGAGAAGGGCGTTGAAAAAAGAATATGGGTTTATTGCTGTTTCAACCTCCACAGAACCTTATCAATACATAGAGGAAAAAACAGAACTTACGAGAAAACTCCTCAAAATCATCTCTAACTACCGTTTTCCAGTCCATATCCTGACCAAATCTTCCTTGGTGCTACGAGATCTGGACATTCTTAAAGAAATTGACAAAAACGCAATTCTTCCCGAAGATTTGAAAACTAAACTACAAAAAGGAGTGATCATCAATTTTTCAATTTCAACACTCAATGAAAAACTGGCTAAAGCTTTAGAACCCGGCGCACCATCCCCACTTGAGAGGTTAAAAACTATGAAGAAATGCAAACAACATGATTTTTTCACCGGCATATCCTACATCCCGGTTCTGCCGTATTTATCGGACTCTGAACAAGATTTACAGGAAATGATAAAAACTGCCAAATCATA
>JALVLE010000101.1 GCA_027033555.1 Caldifarciminota bacterium
CGGAAAGGGCCTCACCGTATTCTGATTCTTTTAGATAAGAATCTGCAAGGATATTCATAAGACTGGCCTGTCCCTCTAAATCACCTATTTCAGATAAGTACGAAAGCCCTCCTTTGACCACACCCCTTGCATATTCACTTTTATTCTTATGTATCTCAACTCTTGCAACTTCTCCTAAAATTCTTCCAATAGAGTACTTATCGTTTCTCTTTTTGGCGAGCTGGAGAGCGTCCCTCAGGATTCTGAGACTTTCTTTGTATCTTCCAGTAATTGTTGTAAGATACGCCTTTTTTATTGAAAGCTCTATTACCCTGCTTATATACCCAAGTTCCTTGAAAATTGAAATAGCTTTTTCAAATAAATCAAGGGCCTCACCTACGTTTCCTTTTACCTCATTAATTTCTGCAATAAGCGCCAGTGCCTCCCCAAGACCTATCTTATAATCAAGTTCTTCCGAATTCTTCCTTGCTGCCTGAGCCCTCTTGAAAGCCTGATCAACAAATCCTTTAAGATACAAAACCCTTGCCATACCGCAGGTTGCATCTATCATTCCATAAGTATTATCACTCTTTTTGGCAAATTCCATTGCCCTGCTGAACTCTTTTTGGGCCATATCCCATGCCCCAAGATACTCGGACACCCTTCCTTTTCCAAGGTACACTCTAAACAAGATATTGTATGGAAGATTAACCCCCTCTTTTTCCAGCTCTCCTATGATTTTAATTATGGTGTTATATTTGTCTGCCGCACTTTTAAAAAGATGTAACCTTATATCTTTCTCGGCTGATTTCAACATATAATTGAGGGCTTTCTGATAGGCTCTACCCTCAAGAAGGTGGTAAGATATAAGGTCAAAATACTCCTCAATTTTATCAGCATAGAGTTCTTCAAGGATATATGCTATTCTTGTATGGAGCTGGCGCTTCTCTGATTTTAACAGCATGTTATAAGCCACGTCTCTGATAAAAGAATGTTTAAATATGTAAGAATTACTATCTGTTCTGCTCCTGTAGATAAGTCCCTTCGCCTGAAGAGTAAATAGAAAATCTTCAATATTGTCAAGCTCAACGAGCTTTTTCAACACTTCAATGTTAAATTCTCTCCCTATAACAGAGGCTTTCTTTACAAGCTCTTTGAGCTCTGCCGGTAGTCTATCTATCTCAGCTGATATAATATTCTGAATGCTATGGGGAAGATCCTCCTGTTTTAGCTCTTTTTTAACTATCAGACTCCGTCCCTTGACCTCTATATATCCCCTGTCAAGTAAATGTGCAATAAGTTGTTCTATAAAAAATGGATTACCTTCTGTACGTTCAAAGATTATCTTTACAAAATCATCGGGTAATACTGTAACTCCAAGAAGTTTGGCGGTAAACTCTTTGCTTTCTTCTAAATTGAAGGGCCTTAGATAAATCTCAAGAAGGTTATAGGTAACAGGGATTTCGGGTAAATAACCACTACGGGTTATCAAAATAAGGAGAACCGGCATATTTTTTATAGCCTCAGCTAAATATGCAATAACTTCAAGAGAGGAGACGTCCATCCAGTGAATATCCTCAAATATAAGAAGCATGGGCTTTGTTTCAGAGAGTTTCTGAATAAGGTTTCTTAAAGCGTATTTTAAATTTTTATAATCAACAGTTGACACTTCGCTGATACCAAGTGTAGTAAGCATGCATTCCACTGTCTCATCTTTCAACTTCAATTTTTGCGCCTTCTCCTTAACTTTGGCTTTCATTATATCTTTGGTATCAAACTCTCCAATTTCAAAAATACGCTTTAACACTTCAATAATTGGCCAGTAGGGGATATGCTTGGTATGAGGTGCACTCCTTCCTTCAAATACATAAACCTCATTCCTGTCAATGGAATTCTTAATTTCATACTTTAACCTTGATTTACCCACTCCCGGTTCACCTGATATAATTACTATCTGCCCCTTCTTTTTATCAAAGGCAAAATCTTTACGTTCCAGAATTTTTTCAAGTTCCTCTTCTCTTCCTATTAAAGGAACAAGCTTGCCTTTTAAATAGGCATCTTTACCCGGTGTGGCTTTATGGCTCAAAACCTTATATACCTTTACCGGCTGTTTTCTGCCTTTTACCGCAACGTTTCCAATCTCCTGATAATCAAACAAATAACTGGTAAGATGATATACGCTTTCTGTTACCATTATTTCTCCAGGTCCTGCAAACTCCTGAACACGTTTCGCAACATTCACTGTATCTCCGACAACTGAATATAGCGCCTTTTCTTTCCCCCCCACCTGTCCTGTTACCACCAATCCAGTGTTTATCCCAATTGAGAGGCTTATCTCCCTCTTAACTTTTTTGCTAAACTCCTTGGCTATTCTCTGCATTTCAAGAGCAGTATAGACTGCTCTTTCCGGGTCATTCTCATGTGCCTGAGGTGCCCCGAATACCACCATCACCGCATCACCAATATACTTATCAATGGTTCCCTCATATTTTTTAACAGGCTCCTCAAGCTTTTCAAAAAAAGTATTTATAAGACGTAATACCTCTTCAGGATCAAGCTGTTCACTCAAGGAAGTAAATCCCGCTATATCAGCAAATAAAACTGTAACAAGTTTACGTTCACCCAGTGTTCTGCGGGCTTTTTCCCTGTCAAGTTTGGATCCACAGTATATGCAGAATATAGCACCTTCGGGATTTTCTCTTCCGCAAACCGGACATTTCATATTTTTATTATGAAATATAGATAGCGAAATGTCAAGAGCAAAACCTGTAATACAGTACAATTAATACTTTAGAAAAACTGTTTGTGTTACGAATTGGTACTAAAGTGTGGTGAAAACTGACACTATATGCTTATATGATAAGTTATTTATATGAATTTTCTGAAAAAACCAGGAAGTATCATATAAAGGATGCGTTTTAGCCTGTATTTTCTCAGCAACGCCGTGTCCTCACCAATAACCACTATGGTAGAAGATTCAAATGGGATATGAACAGAATTGCCTAATTGAGATAGTTCTTTCCTGCTCCAAAATGAACGATGGATTTCAAGTGGATTGGAAAAGCTCGCTTCTTGCTCATAAAACTTTGAAGGGGTGGCAATCACGAGATTCCTGTTTTTTTCTGTAAGTGTTTTAAGTAAAACTCTGCCATCTTTCTTTCCAATGTGCTCAAGAACATCTATCATTAATACCACATCATACTTAAAATCCTGCTTTTTCGCAAACGCAAGAATGTCTTCCAGGTAAATATTATCATAAATGTATCTATGACATGGTGTAATATAACCTTCAAATCCTTCCACACCATCAATTCGTACATCAAATTTTCCGAAATCCTTTTTGTCCTCACCCCATATTTCCAAGTATTCCCTTGCAAGAAAACCATATTTTCCAAAGCCAATTCCAACATCAAGAATACTTCTGGGTCTCAGCCTTAACAGAATATTCAAAATTACAGGTATTTGCTCAAAATTGCTACTTGGCATGATTAAAATTATTACTGTATTTCGGCGTTCAATCTATTTTTTAAACTTTTAAGGTACTGGACTTTATCATATCCCATTGAAAGTAGCGGGAAAACAGAACAGTTAGTTAATAAAAGATCATTTATTCTAAACTCTTTTATTACCTTATCTCCCAAAGGTGTACGTGGAATTGGAGAAAATTCACTCAACATCACCTTTATACCCAAGGAATTCACATGATAAATAGCCTCCTCTACTTCCTTCTCATCCATTCCTGGGAGTCCCAAAAACACATAGGCTGTAATGTTTTTCCTTTCAAACCCGGCTTTCAGGAGAGCATTCACGGCTCTATCAAACTCACCTGTGTAAACCTTTCCGCCAAGTTCTTTTTGTTTTTTTTCATTAATTGTCTCAAATCCAAGATATATTGTTTTAAAACCTGCTTTTTTCATTAAAACTGCTATCTCCTCATCTATAAATCTGGCATGAAGAGCATTTGGGGTATGAAAATTAACTTTTATTTTTTTCCGTATAACCTGCTCAAGAAAAGGTATCAGGGCTTCTTTCTTTCTCACAAGCAGAGCGTCATCATAAAATGCAACATTTTTTACGCCAATTGTTGACCACCTTTCAATCTCATAAACACTTTTCTCAAAATCAAGTACTCTAAACGCTGGTTTCAAGATGTATGAAGCGCAATATGGACATCTAAAGGGACATCCCTCTGTAAGTCTGATTACTATGTATGGAAGGAAACGGTACAAAGACCAGCAAGGAAAAATATAAGAAGATGCATCAAACTCAAGGTCAAAAATCCCTGCCAGTATTTCAAAGGCATCTCCTTGAATTACAATGTCCGCACCTAATTGTTTTACAAAATCAGGAAGTAAAGTAGAAAGTACACCACCTGTGATTATTTTCACCTGGTCCCCAAGAACCCTTTTACTTATTTCAATAACCTCCTTTATGCCAGGATACCAGTAAGTCATACCTGTGTAAATAAGCACAAATTCCGGCTTCAGGTTCTTTATCTTTTCCACATAGTGCTCCACAGGAATACCGAATCTTCTATATTTCCTTTTGACAAAAGAGAGTACCTCTGGCTTTTCAACCTCAGTGCCTATAAATTTACCTCTCCCAAAATCATCCGTGTACTTAAAGCCATAGGAACCCACATATGGACTATACCTGTCTAAAAAATCAAAAAAATCTACCTCAATGTGTTTTCCCTGTTTCAAAAATCTGTAAACCCTAAGAGCTCCATAGGGCTTTAGCCAGAAGTCATACAGTGTAAAATCATACACTGGCGGGTTTACAACAATTGCCTTAACCACGGTATTTGTAAAACTTACCCTGAAAGGTACCCTTTTCTCTCATTATTTTTTCCACAAGACGCGAGATAACATGCTTGTCAGATGTCCACAAAGGGGCTATTAGTCGCTTAAGTGGTGCAAACCCCTGGAGTCTATGAATTACCATGTCTGGTCTTAGGTTTTCAAGGAACCTTACAACAAGCCGGGCAAACTTCTCTGGATCTTCATAAACCTTTATCTTTCCGCGCTCATAAAGCTTCTCAAGATCTGTTCCTTTGATAACATATAAATTATGAATTTTCACCCCATCAACACCAAGAACAGAAAGGATTCTTCCGCCGTCTATAATCTCAGGTTCTATCTCGTCAAACAATCCGAAAATCATATGAGCTATTACGTGAATACCCCTTTGCTTGGCTCGTAAAATGGCATCAATTGAGTCGGAAGGGGTATGGAATCTTCGCGATTTCCGCAGTGCATTGTAATTAAAA
>JALVLE010000102.1 GCA_027033555.1 Caldifarciminota bacterium
GAAATCTATAAGCTTGACGTTGTACAGATACCCACAAATAAGCCTGTAAGAAGAATTGACTACCCCGATATTATCTTCAAAACAAAAAAGGAAAAATATGAGGCGGTGATAAAAGAGGTAGAAAAACTGCACAAAAGGGGAATCCCCGTATTGGTGGGAACCACCTCCGTAGAGGTATCTGAAATTCTTTCAAGAATGCTGCATCGTAGAGGCATTCCCCATCAGGTACTTAACGCAAAACATCACGAAAAAGAGGCACATATAATAGCCCGCGCCGGACAGCCGGGTGCCGTGACTATTGCCACCAACATGGCTGGAAGAGGAACGGATATAAAATTAGGCAAAGGTGTTGTAAAAAACCCTGATAATCCTGATTTTGAAGTGAAAGAATGTGCCATCAACACGAAAAATCCAAAGGAAGGTTTTACCTGTCCAAGAGACCCGAAAAAATGTATTAAAGAGGGTGTACCGTGCGGCCTGCATATAATAGGAACGGAAAAACATGAATCAAGGCGTATAGACAATCAGTTAAGAGGGAGAGCCGGCAGACAGGGAGACCCAGGCGCATCCAGGTTCTTCCTTTCCCTGGAAGATGATCTCCTTCGCCTTTTTGGTTCTGACAAGGTAGTTGAAATGATGGAACGTTTTGGCAAAAAAGACGAAGGCCCTATTGAATCTAAACTTGTCACCAGTGCCCTTGAAAGAGCACAGAAAAGGGTTGAAATGCAGAATTTCGCTATAAGAAAAAGGCTGCTTGAATACGACGATGTAATGAATAAACAGAGAGAAGTAATCTATGGACTAAGAAACGATATTCTTGATGGTAAGAATTTAAAAGGTCTTATTCTTGAGTCATACGCTAAAGAACTGCTTCAGGAGAAAATGGATCAGTACCTTCCAGAAAAACGGAAGGAGGAATGGGATATAAAGAGTTTCAGAGAGGAGATAGCTTATATATTCCTTATAGACACACAGGATGTAAATGAGAGTATGTCAAGAGAAGAGATTTTCAACACCCTGTGGGGAAAAATCAACTCTGCTTATAAAGAAAGAGAAGAAGCATATGGAGAGGAAAGAATGCGAGAAATAGAAAGGATAATCCTGCTCACAACTCTTGACCAGGCCTGGAGAGAGCACCTTTACATGCTTGATCAGATAAGAGAGCAAACCTATTTAAGAGCATATGCTCAAAAAGACCCACTGGTGGAATATAAAAAGGAAAGCTTTGAATTGTATAACCAGCTGCTTGACCGCATTAGAAACGAAACTGTGATGAAAATATTCAGGGTACAAATACCGCGTCTGCCCAGAAGGGTAAGGGAACGAATGGTAGCTTACAAACCGTCAGTCCAGAAAGAATCATCTCAAAAAAAGGGTAGAAATAGGTGATATTTTTGACTGACCATGTAAAAAAGATTATATTTTAACATATGAGCAGTCAGATAGTCCGCTATATAGAAGAGAAGTATGGTGTGCCGGAGGAGCTTGCGAGAATACTTGTTAATAAAGGAATTACAAATAGATCTCTTGCGGATGCATTCTTTAACCCCGTCCTATCAGAACTCTTACCTGTAGAATCACTTCCCAACGGTGAAAAGGCTGTAGAACGAATACTTTCTGCTGTTGGAAGAAAGAGAAAGATGGTTGTGTGGGGGCACGAAGACGCAGACGGTGTAACTTCTGTAG
>JALVLE010000103.1:0-484 GCA_027033555.1 Caldifarciminota bacterium
TCGAGAAGATGCGCCCAAACTCATGGTAGACTTTGATGTGTTCCTGCTTACATCAGACTATGAGGGGATGCCACTTGTGATCCTAGAAGCTATAAGTAATCGTATTCCTGTTGTAAGTACTGATGTTGGGTGTGTGCCCGAAATAATCGATAGGAAATATTTAGGTAGATACTGTCAAGATATTTCGGAGAAAGTTCTAGCTGTGCTTGATATGAGTCATTACAGTTATTTCAATAGTTTTAAAAATCATTTGGACTTGAGAGGTGTTCTAAAAGATTTAGAAAAACTCTATAAGAAATGAAGAAGAAATGAAGATTCTTCATATACTGAATAACTTAGAATTCGGTGGAACAGAAAAATTAATAGTTGAATTGAGTAATGTTATGTCTTTGAAAGGAGAAGAGGTATCTATTTTGACCTTTTCTGAAGGTGCCTCTATTTTGAAAAGAGTTCAGCTTAACTCAAAGATAAACTTTATCACGAT
>JALVLE010000103.1:494-1675 GCA_027033555.1 Caldifarciminota bacterium
CATCTGTTCCCAGCACTTTATTGGATGGCATTTGTAAAAAAACGTCATCCGTGGTCAAAAATGATTTTTACTGAACACAGCACTTACAACAGGAGAATGAGATTTCCATTTTTAAAGCCTTTCGAAAGATTCATTTATCTAAGTTACGATAAGATAATAGCCATAAGCCCTTCTGTTAAGAAGTCTTTAATAGAATGGTTAGGAAAAACATTTTCAGATAAGATTAAAGTAATATACAACGGAATAGATACAAGATCTTTTTTAAAGAAGGATTGCAATAATTTTTATAATATTAAAAACAAACAAACAATAAAAATAGTTATGGTAGCAAGTTTCAATCATTATAAGGATCAGGCCACACTTGTTAAATCTATTCCTTATGTTCCAGAAAACATTGAAGTTATTCTGTTAGGAGATGGAAAGAGATTAAAACAAGTTCAGAAACTTGTTAGAGCTTTAAATTTGACAGAGAGAGTCAGATTTCTTGGCTATAGAAAAGATGTACCGTTAATACTTAATGAAGCTGATATATATGTCCACTCTGTAAAGTATGAGGGATTTGGATTATCTGTAGTAGAAGCTATGAGCACAGGTTTGCCTATAGTAGCCTCAGATATCGGTTCGCTGAGAGATGTTTTGGGGGAATGTGGAGAATACTTTCCTGTTGGAAATTACCGGAGACTTTCTGAAATTATAAGGAAACTTGTAAGTAGTGGTAGTAAGCTTGCTTCTATGTGTAAGTGTTCTATTGAAAGATCTTTGCTGTTCGATATTAATCGTACCGTGGATGAGTACTTGAAAACTTATAGGGAGGTACTGAATAGTTGAATAAAATATTAAATTTTTCTTTCTTCATGTACTCATACTCATCTGTTATATATTATTCAAAACTTTCCGATAACATAAAAATTATTTTATTAGGATTGTCGTTACTTGTTGCTATTACTATATTTCTAATGGAGACTATTAGAGGTTACAGGATTAGAAAAGAAATCTTAACCATATTTTTAATACTTTTGGTTGCCTCGCTTCCATCGGTTTTGATAAATCCAAGAAATTTTTTACAAGTTATTGATGTGGCCATTTTCTTTATTATTGTAAGTCTCATAGGAGTAAATCCTAGGAATTTTAGAGAAAAGGCAAGAACGGGAATATTTTTCGGTATAGCTACAGTTTTGGTT
>JALVLE010000104.1 GCA_027033555.1 Caldifarciminota bacterium
CGTGTCTGATGTAAAGTAGCTCCGCTCCCAATAATGCTTTTTCATTTTCTACCCAGTAAAAGGCTGTTAAGCGATCAAAATCATTTCCTTCCGGAGTCCCCAGAGGTTTGCTGAAATACCTGAAACTCAAATAAGGCGCAAATGTATAGTAGCAGTAAGTAAATCTATTGACCCTTTTATACTCAAGAATAAAGCCTGTGTTCTTTTTTCTGTAAATTACACCTGTCAATCCTCCAATTCTTGGATTTTCATGATACAGCTTAATGTAAGGGAAATCGTCTATGAAGAGTTCAGCGTAAATATGGAATTTTCTGTAAATATATTCACTTTTGAAATCAAAGGCAGAATTTGTGAAACCTGATGAGTCAAGTGTCCATTGCCTCACATAATATATGGCCAGGGGGTTAAAATAATAAAAGTCAGGTAAACCATCTTTTGTTCTATACAGAATAATATCCCCGAATGAAAATTGTACATTATCTATAATGTTTAATATGAACCGATGCGCTGCGAGGTATCTGAAGTTCTCGTTGTCCCTTAGAATGGAGAAAAAGTAGTCTCCTTTGAATCTGGAATAATCTACAGAGTAATAAATTATGTCTATGCCCGGTTCATATCCTGAAAATATAAGAGAAGAGAGGGGTGATATGCCCCACTTTACAGGCACTCTTCCTATAAGAAAGTTAAATCTGTTACTGGTGTATTTTAGATAAAGAGTATTGTAATCTGCAGCAAAAAGGTTGTTCCAGAGTTTGGCGGGGTATTGACTTGTGTCACCTCGTTTTACAATGATATTAAATCCAATCTCAAGATTCCCTTTTTTTACATGCTTACCTATATCCAGAAGCAAATACTTTTTTGTGATTTCAATGTTTGAGCTTTTCATAAATTTTGGGATGGGGGATAGATTTTGTATGAAGCCTCTTTGTGAAATGGCGTTTTTAATAAAACTTATAGACTGAAAGTTATAAATACCCAGAATGACCATAAAAATTATGTGCATTTTAGACTCCTTCAGCTTTTAGTACTACACCAATTGTTTTAAGGAGCACTATTATATCAAGTAAAATGTTCCTGTTTTTTATGTAGTAAAGATCATACTCAAGTTTTCGTATTTGTTCTTCTATTTTAGGGCCTGTGTATTTATAATGCACCTGTGCCCATCCGGTAAGGCCTGGTTTTATTTCAAGTCTTAATCTGTAAAAGGGAATCTGTTTGCTGAACTGTTCTATAAATTCCGGGCGTTCAGGTCTTGGTCCTATAAGGCTCATTTCGCCTCTTACCACGTTTATGAGCTGCGGTACTTCATCCAGACGCAGTTTTCGCATAATCCTTCCAATTCTTGTTACACGAGGATCATTTTTGCTTGCAAATTTTCGGCCGTGTTTTTCTGCATTCTTTATCATTGTTCTGAATTTGATTAGCTTGAAAGGCTTGCCATTTTTGCCTGCACGTATCTGCTGGTAAAAAATAGGCCCTGGAGACTCTATTTTATGGAGCATAGCAAATAGAAAGGATACGGGAAAAAGCACCAAAAGCAAAAGTGGAGCAAACAAAAAATCAAAAATTACCTTGGCTCCATCTGAGAAGTATTTAACTTTTGTAAAATCTGATATTCTGTAAAAATCTGTAATAAATCTGTAAGGAACAAGACCTGCTTCAAGCTCTACAAG
>JALVLE010000105.1 GCA_027033555.1 Caldifarciminota bacterium
AATGAAGATCCTGGTTACCTCAATATGTTGTTTGGACAGCAAATTATAGGTATATTTCAAAATATTATCATAATTCTGGTTTCGGTGGTTGGTCTTTTATATTTAAGTGTGAAACTTTCATTATTTATTCTCATAGTTGTTCCATTGCTCGTATGGATAGTGTTGTTTTTTAGTAAAAGAATGAGGAGTATATTTCCTGTTTTTCTTGAAAAGAGGGCTCAGGAAATATCTTCCCTTCAGGAAAGTCTTAATGCCTACATGCTTTTGAAAACCGCGTTGAGAGAGATAGTTGGTATTCGGAGATACTTTTCCAGTGCCTTAAAGACCCACAGAGTGAATGTCGGATACGGGAAGTATCATTATGGTAATCTTTCTATATCCGCTTTTATAACCCAGCTGGTACCCATTCTTATTTTTGGAATCGGTGGATACTGGGTACTTTCTGGAAAAATGACTCTCAGTACTTTAATAGCATTTAATATGTTTATGGCGTATCTATTTTCCTCAATAAATGGACTCTTAAACACAAACATAACGTTGCAGGTTGCACTTACTGCTCTCTACAGGATTCATGAAATCGTAAATTATCCCAAAGAATGTTATGAGACACCGTTTAAAGGCGAGTCTATTAGAATATTAAAACTTACAAATGTATCCTTCGGTTATAATGAAAGGCCGGTTCTGAGGAATGTCAACTTTTACGCGGAATACGGTGAGAAGGTGGGAATAGCAGGTATATCAGGAGAGGGGAAGACTACACTTTTAAAGATTATGGCTGGTGTGTTATATGATTTTAAAGGCACATACATTGTAAATGGAAAAGAACTTGATTTGAAGAGTATCATTGGACTCAGAAAAAAGATGGCCCTTGTTCAGCAGGAGCCTATGTTATTTAGAGGAAGCGTAGAATACAATCTTAAAGTGTTGAATCCCCTGGTAGATGACGAAGAAATGTACGATATTATGGGAAAACTCAGGTTACACGATTTCATACTTTCTTTACCCGAGGGATATAACACATATATTGACCTAAAGAGCGTAAATCTTTCTGTTGGGCAAAAACAGAGAATCGCGTTTGCACGTGCATATCTGAAACATCCGGATATTCTGCTTCTGGATGAAATAACCTCTAACCTTGATGAAGAGAGTGAAGAGGCACTTCTTAAAGTAATCCGGGGAATTGATAATATGATTGTAATAATAGTATCCCACAGGCAAAAACCACTTCTTCTGTGTAATAGGGTTTATCTGATAAAAGATGGGAAAAGTGTAGAAGTTGATGATGTGAGAAAATTAAAGAATTTTCTATGATAAAAAAAGGCCAAAGAAAAAAACTTTTCCCGAGGGTATTGATAAACTGCCAGCGGAACATATAGCTTTTTGTCACTTTTAACTGGCACTGTATAATGTGGAAAAGGAGATAAAGGTCATGTTTTGCAAAAAGATTGCTGTTTTTATCTTAATGCTTTCAATAGCAAGCCCCCTCTGGGCTCAGTTTCCGCAGGATGTTCCGTACCAGTCAATACATACAGGCGTACCACCTCTTCCTCCTCTATATGGTTCATACATAGATACAACTCTTCCATCCCCTATTAAAATCACCCGTATTACAGATTATGTGCCGGATTGGGATTGGTATCCTCATCATGAGTACTCTAAAATCC
>JALVLE010000106.1 GCA_027033555.1 Caldifarciminota bacterium
CCCACACAGGGAGTGAACCTGCCCTCTCAGGCGCAAAGGGACCATCTCCGTTTAATGCATTATTTACATCAATCACCCTTCCCTTCGCATGCATTCCAATGGATACACCACCTCCAAGATGTACCACAATGAGATTTACTTCCTCATAGGTTTTTCCAAGGTCCTTTGCAGCTTTCCTTGCCACCTGTTTCTGATTAAGCGCATGGAAAATAGAACGTCTTTTAATTTCAGGAAGCCCGGTTACCTTTGCTATTTCCTCCATTTCGTCCACAACAACAGGGTCCACAATAAAAGCAGGAATGCCAAGAGGATGGGCTATCTTATAGGCTATTATTCCACCAAGATTAGAGGCATGCTCTCCCTGAACACCTTTTTTTAAATCCTCTATCATTCTCTCATTTACCTCGTACGTTCCACCCGGAATGGGTTTTAAAAGTCCTCCCCTTCCAACAACTGCATCCAAAGACTTAAGATCAACATTATTCTCCTTCAACCATTTTTCTATTACACTCACTCTGAAATCCAGCTGGTCTATTATTTTATCAAAACGCTTCAACTCATCCACAGGATGCTTAATAGTCTCCTTTTTCACAAGCTTACCATTTTCAAAGAGTGCAACCTTTGTGGAAGTTGAACCTGGATTAATTACCAATATGGTGTAATTCATAAACTCCCCCTGTTTTTATTTCAAATAAGAAGGCTTTTAACAAAATCCAACCACCTGTATTTTAAAGTATTCTCAATAATTCTTGCAACAAGTTCATGGGTTTTCTCTCCGAGTCCCACCGGGTCTGGTATATCATCATCTCCAAAGAGAAAAACCTTATCCGAAAACTCCGGGAACTCTTCTTTTATATATTCAATATGCCTTCTCTCCATTACAAGAACAATATCCGCCCATTTTAAATCTTCCTCTGAAATCTCCCTGGATATTCCCTCAATGGGAGGATAACCAAGCTTTTCCACGGTATGCTGTGCTATTCTACTGTAGGGTGTTCCCCCGAACATAATGCCTCTTGACCTAATATTTACATTAAGTCCTTTAAAAATCTCCCGTCCCATGGCTTCAGCCATGGGACTCCTTTCGCTGTTGCCCGTACACATGAATATAATATTTACGCTTTTCATCTTAATATCAACACCGGCTTCTTTCTTTATTCTCACAGGAGAAATGGCTCCTTTTCTTACCACATAGTACTTACCATCAGTGTATTCAAGAACAGTAGATGCAACGTTTCCTGCTACCCCATCAACAATTTCCACTTTATCCCCGAAAATCTTTCTTACCTCAAAAGATGTTGTTGGAACGTTCTCTCCAGATATATTTGCACTTGTCTGAACAAGAGGGCCGGTTTTTTCAAGGATTTTTAATAACAGCTCTGAATCAGGTACCCTGAAACCAATTTTGCCATTTTTTTGAATGAATGGATATACGCTATCCTTAACAGGCAAAACCAGCGTCAAAGCACCTGGCCAGAATTTCAACAAAGGTCTTAACAAAAGATTGTCAAACGTTATATAGTCTTTTAGGCTGTTAAATAAAGGCAAAAACATACCAAGAGGTTTTTCGCTGGACCTTTTTTTGAGCTCATAGATTTTCTTTATGTTCTTTTCATCCGGAATAGCCACAAGACCAAATACAGTATCAGTAGGAATGGCAACTACTTTACCTTCCTTAAGCAATCTTATAATATCGTCCTCTGTCATATTTTAAACTGGAATCCCATAAAAATGGCAGGCTGAGATACAAGCGGAATACCAAACTCCATGGTAAGGGAATACGGTATTCTTTTGAGACTTTTCCTGACTTTACGTTGTCTTATGAGCTCAACCCCAACAAAAAGTTCCTGAAAATCCGTAAAATTGCTTATAGACCATATATCTTTTCCTCCAGGTACATTTGTTCTGTAATCGGGTTGATACCCATAATGGAAGCCTCCATAAATAGAAGAATACGGTGAAAGGGCATGGGATAGAACAAGGTCAAGCTTCCAGGATATACCCTGCGCCAGGGGATGATAGGCGAAACCTCCTATAACCCCGAAAGAAACAGGAGATGAATACTCCGATAAAAGTAAAAATTTGCCAAACGGCCCTATACCCTCACCAAGTGAGCCGTAGAGTCCAAACTCTGCTCGCCTTGACGCTCCATAAGAAATATGTCCTCCAAAATTGGGTATAGTGAATGCTGTTCCTGCCTGCTTTTGCTTCTCTCTTACCTCTCTGTTCGTATATAATGGTATGTTTACAAACCATCCTGAATCAACACTTCCTGGAGGGATGGGTCTTGCCGTCTGAAAGGTACCAAAGAAACACCCACTTAGAAGTAAAACAAATGGAACAAGCAATAACACTTTTTTCATTCCAAACTCCTTTGTTTGTAAAGGATTTTAAGGCATAAACTGTGAATTTAAAAGAAAGGCTCAGCCGGTTCCTATGATGCTTATATGCATCATTATCACATATTACATCTTTAAGATCACATGAACTACAAAAGAGGAAGCAGGGCTCACAGAAATACTATGGTTCACTCCATAGCAGTGGGAATTACAATTTACATTTTCAATACTTTAAAATATACGCATACAAAAAGGAGGGACAAATGGCAACAATCAGACCTTTCAAGGCATTAAGACCCCCAAAAGACCTTGTGTTAAAAGTACAGGCTCCTCCATATGATGTAATCTCCTCCGAAGAAGCAAGAAAAATGGCAGAAGGTAATCCTTATTCTTTTCTTCATATAACAAAACCTGAAATTGACCTTCCAGAGGGAATTGACCTTTATGACGAAAGAGTCTATCTCAAAGCAAAGGAAAACCTTGAAAAATTTATAAAAGAAGGAATACTTAAAAAAGACCCTAAACCGATGTTATATTTATATGTGCAAAAGATGGGCGAGAGAGTTCAAAATGGTATTGTGGGAGTCTTTTCCTGCGAGGAATACGAAAAAGGGATAATCAAAAAGCATGAAAACACGCGCATTGAGAAAGAGATAGACAGGACAAAACACATTGAATACACAAATGCCCAGAATGGACCAGTCTTTCTCACATATAAAGCAAGGGATGATTTAAAAGAGATTGTAAATGAAATAAAAAATAACAGAGAGCCTGAGTACGATTTTACAGTAGATGGAGTAAGACATATCCTCTATCTTATAGATGACGATAGTACAATTCAAAAAATCATTGATATTTTTAAAGAAATCCCGGCATTGTACATAGCAGACGGACATCACAGAAGTGCGGCAGCCGTAAGGGTATGGAAGGAAAGGAAGGAGAAGAATCCCAATCACACAGGACAGGAGCCATATAACTTTTTCCTCGCAGTAGCATTCCCTCATGACGAACTTTATATAATGGATTATAACAGGGTGGTAAAGGATTTAAATGGACTTTCAAAGGATGAATTTTTAAGGAAAGTGGGAGAAGTTTTTGAAATTGAAGAGAAGGGTGCAAAAGGCAATCCTTATAGGCCTGAGAAAAGACACACTTTTGGTATGTATCTTGATGGAAAATGGTATAAGCTCATTGCAAAACCGCATATAATAGATGAAAATGACCCTGTAAAGAGCCTTGATGTGGCAATACTTCAGGATAACCTGCTTGATCCTATACTCGGTATTAAGAATCCAAGAAAAGACAAGAGAATAGAATTTGTGGGAGGTATAAGAGGACTCAACATTCTTGAAGAGAAGGCAGACAAAACAGGTGGTGTTGCATTTTCCATGTATCCAACTTCTATTGAGGAGCTTATGCGGGTAGCAGATGCCGGACTTGTAATGCCGCCCAAATCCACATGGTTTGAACCCAAACTCCGTTCAGGTCTCTTTGTCCACATGCTTGATGAATGACATTCTGAAGGAAGAATTTAAAAGAATAATTGATACGGGGGAGGCTGAGTATGAAAACACTCCCCCGTTTATAGTTTTTGATGAAAAGTACAAGAGTATTGGTAAGAAGTATCCTGTTTACATTTTAAAAGACGATAAAGTCCTGCGTCCCAGATTCAATCCTCTCTATTGCTTTTTTAAACTTGATATAAGGGATTTTGCAGCACTCTTTCAGGCCTATGCCCATGGAGCAAAGGATGCATTCCGTGATTTTATTTTAGAGTTTTTTGAAAGTAAAATACAAAAAAGAGTTAACGTCAAAAAACATGCTTTTGTTATTGAAGCGCGTGGCACTAAAAGGTTTAATAAGTCCTCTGTGTATTTTTTAAGAGAAGTGAGGATAGAAGGGGTTAAAAAATGGAAAAAGGGCTTATATCTCAATTCAGATCCCATTTACTTTTTTAACTGGGCCATACAGGAAGAAGAAAGACTGAGACTATTTTATTTTGGAGCCAGAAATAAAGGAATAGGAAGGTTATCCTTTAAAAAATTAGGTGACCTCTCCCTTGCCTCGCTCGGTCTTTTTGGCAAAAAAGCGGAGGTCTTTGACCTTTTACCCGGTGTACCGATTTTTGATGTATGACACCTGAAAATGCTCTTCTCATAAAAATAGTGTTCATTTTTTCGTCATAATGTATTAAAGGATTATTTTACACAAATCCACATTTTATTGTCAGAATAAGCATTTTAAAATAACATTGTCTAAGTATTGACATATCCCCCCCTACTTTATAATACATTATTGAAAAGGAGGTAAGTATGATTTATTATGGTGTAATTGTTCTCACACTACTTATGGGAAATTACGTGTATACCTACAGAGAAGTGCCTTATGAATATTACGTAGCCACTCAGAATACTGATGTGTACGGAGACGAAGCAGGTGCATGGGTCCCTCTTCCATTTACGTTTCACTACAATGGACAGGACTTTGACTCGGTTTATATCACTACAAACGGATATATGAGTTTTACATCGGCCATTGTTGCTCCTTATCCCCAGCACTTACCTGATTCAACTGAACCCAATGGTGTGGTGGCACCATTCTGGAAAGACTTTGTCATAACCTCAGGTGTTTCGGTAAAAACCTCTGTATATGGAACTGCACCAGATAGATACTTTGTCGTAGAATGGGATTCATTGTACCCCTATGGAGGTGATATGTCAAATCTGTATAGATTTGAGGCCGTTCTTTTTGAAAACGGAGGAGATGGTGATTCAATAAAGTTTTCCTATTTTACTGTTCCGGAAAGTGACTCTGGATGGTCTGCTGTGGCTGGAATTGAAAGTCTTGA
>JALVLE010000107.1 GCA_027033555.1 Caldifarciminota bacterium
AAATAAGATGCTTTACTTATACGATGATAATCTCAATGTAATTGACTCTCTTTTTTATGGCAATATGTCCCCTAAGTGGATATTTAGTGGTTATACCTATGCCTTTAAATTGAAGAAAAAAGTTATAGGAACAGTATCGTATAAAAGAACAAATCTTTTACCTTACTTAGAACCAAGAGATTGTTATTCTCTGGATAAAAATGTTGCATTTTTAGTTATTGATTTTGTTAATAAGAGAGTGTCAGTAGAACACCTGTTCTACGCTCCTTATATCAGTGCAAGCGTTGAATGGAACGGGGTAATAAAGAGGCTTATGGTAACAGGCCCTTCTGAAATTAATATTTATAAATTGAAATGAGTGAATAAAAAGGAAATAGGTAGGTAATAATGCTGGTATTTATATTATCACTAAATATTATTACCTTTTTGAATGCGCCTGTTGTTTCTCGTAATTTATTTCTGAAAGGTGAAAATGATGAAGTTGTAGGGGCGTATATCGCGGGAAGGTCACTTGTTTTAGTGAGAACTTCGGGCAAATGTATCCTCTATCCTGGCGGCATAGACAGCATTTTTAAGAGGGCTCGTATTCCTTCTGATACGATTGTAATAGGTGATAAAGTAGAGGCATCATATTATAGAAATAGAAGATTATTCGTATTTACTGGTGGAAAGTTAAAAGTATTCAGGTACTACAGGCAGGATTTACAACTTGATACTGTACTGAATATCAGGAATTCTGCTGAATGGGTATCAAAAGATGCAAGTCATTACATTGTTTTTTATTCGCTGAATCAAGGTATCATCTATGACCCCGAACAAGAAGAATACAGAATTTTCAATTCCAGGCAGCCTATACTGGATGTTTATGTTTGCAAGGGCGTATGGTATGTGCTTACTCCTAATTTTTTATATATTTACAAAAATGGTAAATTAAAAGACAGTGTGATAATAAAAAATGGTCCTGAGCCCCGTGTGGTCTGGGAATTAAACAAACATTATAGAGCTGCTCCCCTTAAGCTACTAACAAAGCTTAGCGGAAGTGTCGTGTATGGAGGAGAAAATAGTCTGTATGTGTATTTGCCCCATAGGAGAAAACATAGGGCGTATAAATTAGATTACACCCCTTTCTGGTTGCTTTCTTTTGGAGATTCCATTTTGCTGGTAGGAGGCGAAAAATACAAAAAACCGAAGTATGAGTTTGAGTATGCTGTTATTAGTGTATACAGAATAAATAGAAATAAGGAGCTTGAGCTTTTAAAACAGGACACAATTGGAAGGATTCTTATGGGAGTATGGAAACATTCTGAAGACAGGGTTATTTATCATGCAGATAATAGTATCTCTTTATCTCCAGTTTATTACCTGGATAAAAAGGGATTTGTTATTTTAACAAGTTATCGTCCATTATCTTCGTTATCTATCAGTAAATATGACAAAAACAAATGGAATGCTGCTCTTGTTGTGTCCAAAGTCCCAGAGGAGAGTTATCAGGTTTTGAATTTAACGGGTTTTGATTTATATGTGGCGTATAAAATAATAACGGACTTTTTAAATAAGGCGGAAAAGATTTATGTGGTAAAGCCCTATGAATCTTTGCGCCTTTTAGACAACGCTCTTCAGTTTTATGATATATATCAACTGGATAATCCGACTCTACAGAGC
>JALVLE010000108.1 GCA_027033555.1 Caldifarciminota bacterium
TAAATCGCATTGGGACCATGTGTGCCAGTAACATGATATTTGTTGTGGTAATTTTCTGGTATATGATCTGTTCCAGCTGTTATGGTTTTGATTACTCGGAGGTTTTTAAATGCCTCCAGGTTTACCGTTTTGAGCTCTCTTGAATGAAATACAATAATAGCGTCTATTTCCTCCGGAATGTATTCGTCAGATGGGATGTAAAACTTTACATTTTTGATATTGTATTTTGTTTTGTATTTTCCGGCTTCTTTAAAAAGCAAAAGAACAGAAAAACTATTTTTGTCCCTTTTCTTGGTAAACAACTTTTTTCCTCACGAATTTAGTATTTTTAGCTCTGTCTGTTGCCTTTAACGTAAATACATTCTCTCCTCTTTTTAATTTCACCGTAAAAGAAGTGTTGGAAGAGATGGGTTTGTTATTAAAGAGTATTTCAGATAAGCCTGAGACAAATGATGCATCGCGGGCTTTCACTGTAATTTTAAGTGTCTGGTTAAAGGAAGTATCAGGAAGATTAAATCTTACAAAGGGCGCATGTCTGTCCTCAATGTATCCCAAAAACAGGGTGTCTTTCAATGTAAACCCTAAGGCTTCACCATCATAGCTTAATGTTAAAGCGCCGGGTTTGGCGGAATTAAATGTATAAATGGTGGCTGTTTTTTTGTCTCTTACATCGTACACAACAAGTGAGTTATTTTTTCCGTTCTCACAGCTTACAAAAACCCTATTACCCGAAGAAGAGACGCCAAGAATACGAAGATTTTCACCGGAAAGTTTTGATATTGCGACGATTTTTCCTGTTTTAATGTTAAAAATATAGAGGCTATCTTTACTTATAAATGCAGCTTTGCTATTTTCACAGAAAATGGTGGAAGAGACGGAAAAAGGAAGCGGAATCCTTTTTTCTTTCCCATGTGTATAGGTGTAAATGGCATTGTCCATTTCAGCTGCATTTTCATCTTTTAATATAGTGTAATAAAGAGAATGGGAACTTCTTCCGCATAAATAATTTAAGCGATCGTTTATTACCTTCAGATTCCCATCTTTAAGTGAAATGGCATAAATGGCTCCGAAGTAAAGACTGTGATTGGGTCTATACCAGATATAAAGCGTATTGCCGTCAACAAAGCCATCCTCAAAGTTTGCGTATTCATACATGTAGGAAAAGTAATCATTTTTAAAGGATGGTGCTTTTTTTATAGCTTTTTTCACTTTTTCTATGGGTGCATATACGCCTGGAAAGTGATCGCTATCTAATGTTGTAATGAGTTTCGTAGCCTGAGCATCAAGGTCTGTGAGATAAAGGTTATAGGTTTTTGACTTTCTCATAGCTTTTCCTGTTATAACAATGTTACCAGTATTTGAAGGAATTACAATATCGGGCTTGAATTCAAGTTTAACAGTTTTTTCAAGTGTACCATCTGCTCTGTACCTTTTGAGCGTTTTATTTTCAAATACAATAATTTTTCCATTGTTCAGGAGAAATGCTTTTGGAGATTTTATGTGAGTATTAAATAAAATGGCAGTTTGTTCCTTCATAGCCGATGCTCCGCTAAATTCCACGTAAAAAATCCCGTCCTTGTAGTTTTTAACATTATATGCATATAATGATGACACAAATAATATAAAGATTGCCACTTTACTTATCTTCATTATTTCTAACC
>JALVLE010000109.1 GCA_027033555.1 Caldifarciminota bacterium
GAGTTGAGCATCATTACAGCCTCTCTGTATTTGCCCACTCCAGCTGCTATTTTGGCAAATGCAAGATTAAATTCCCTGCTTTTTCTATATTTTTCCATGAGTTTTTCCCATACCAGAAAAGTGGTTCTCCAGAAACCCATTGAAATGGCTACTCTCAGCAGTTTTATCCTGAGTTCTTCCCTTTCTATGTTTTCAATGAGTTTATTAAGGAAAATGGCAATATGAGAGCGGGGTATGTCCTTTCTTTTAATGACTTTTAGAATTTTTTCAAGAAGGTCACTGGTATTTTCTCGGGATTCTACAAGTAAACCTTCCAGTATGTCATAGATATTGCTGGTTTTATCTTTTTCAATAACTTCAGCTGTTTTCATTCTCCCATCCTTTCTAAAATATTTATCAAAAAGAGGTGTGAGGATTATATGTGTAGATGTATTTTCTACAAACCCCAGAGCCTCCATTATGTCTATCAAAGACGCATATTGTTCCATAACGTTGCTGGTATATTTTATATTCTTTTTATCTTTCAAAAGTTCAACAAGAATGTTTCCCCGTGGAACGGCAAAGATGAAACGTTTTAGGAAATCAATAATATATGGAAATTCAGCGTGTATGTAATCAGCCACGCTTTTAAGTGTTGCCGGATACTCTATTTGTGATTTTTTGCCAAATCCCTCAAGAATTTTAAGGTTTATTTTGACATAAAGGGGAACGTCATCTTCCAAAATGTTGCCTCCAAGCAATTCACGATTTAATACTTCCTCTGCTTTTTCTTCATTAAATTCGTCAAAGGCAAAATTAACATATTTAATGTCAAAAGGTATCTCTACAGGTGTATTTGAAAAAATAATTACTTTTCTCTTTTTGTATTTTAAGTTCTTAAGAGAATCAGTGTCTGGTAGATTGTCAACAAATACAGTTATATCGCTTTCATTAGTTGGGTTGTCTATTGAAACTTTAAAGGATTTTGTCTCAAGCAGCATTTTCAGGTGATCTCTCACGTACTCTCTAAGAGTAAGGGGGAAGGAGGAGCTGAAAATATTTAAAATCAATTCATCACTGGTAGATAGATTTTCATTTATTGTGTCATTTAAAGAGGAAAAAATGAGCTGAAATGTACGTGGAATTAGACAGTATTTAAGTGGTAAATAATCAAACATTCCTATTATAGATGATATAGTAGGTCTCCTGGATGGTTCATACTCAAGGGCTTTTTGTAAGATAATCTTGGCCATTTTATGCTTGATATTTGTGAACAAAGGAGGGGCGCTGTGCTGGCTTAAAAAAAGTGCATCTGGATTGGGGGCTTCATAAGGGGGTATTCCTGTAAAAATTTCGTAAAACATAGCACCAGTGGAGTAAACATCTGCTTTGTAAGGATAAGGCGGGCGAATGTTGGGGTTAAGAATCTCCGGAGCAGCGTAAGGGAGTGTGCCCCCCAGTAATTCAGGTTTTTTTTCACCCAGATAAGCGAATCCAAGATCAAGAACAAAGAGTTTTCCCTTTTTGTCAACTATAAAATTTGAAGGGGATATATCTATTATGGCGATGCCATGGGATTGTAGCCTAAAAAGGATACAAAATGTTTCTTTCATGTAATCAAATTTTGTATCGTCATTTTTGTCTTTCAGAAAATCTCCAAGAGGCTCTCCTTCTAACCATTCTCTTATGAAGTACTTTCTTTTGGATATGTTTCCAATAGCCAGTGGTCTGGGGACAAAACCTGTTGAGTAGAGGTATTTCAAAAGATAGAACTCTCTGGTGATAAGGTGGTTGTAATCCGGATGAGGCGACATTTTTAAAATATAATTCACACCGTATTTTTCAAGTAGAATTATTTGCGAATATTCGCTTTTCTCCAGTGTTTTAATGACTTTAAACCCACGTATTTGTTTCATTATGTAATAGTATATAACATAACTTCCGTCGTGTCAATGTGAAGTGTAATAATTTATACAAGGATTACAATTGACAGATAGCGTGAGGCTTGAATAAGGGGAAGGGTGAAAAATCAGGGAAGAATATCCTTAATGAATCCTTTGTCAATTTTTATATCCGGGATTTTTTTAATGAACAGTCTAAAACTGTAATCCCATATTTCTCCGTATTTATTATAAGAAAAAGTAAGTGCCCAGCAATGAAGGTCTTTTTTAATGTTAAGACTCCTGTTGAGAAATTTGCCTTTCTGCAGGTTGTAAGAAAGAGCATAACTGCCGGTTATGGATGGAGTTATTCTAAAATTGGATGAAACACCAAGAGTCTGGCTTATAAAATTGTTATTTTTGGAGAGGATATAATTAAAAGACATTGATAATCTATTATTTGTGGGGTGTCCATTTTTAGACTCACTGCTGTCTGCTTCTCTTACTACTTCCTTAAAGCTTGTTCTTGGTAGTTTTATTGAAAATCCAGAACTTGTATATAATTGTACATTGTTTATGTGTCCTTTGTGAGCATCTATGACAAGGTTGCCCCTTATTTTTACAGGAAGTGTGGGAGAAAGTGAAAAAAATAGAGGAATATCACTCCATTTCTTCTGGGCAAAGTTGTATGAGGCGCTGAGATTAATATCAAGCAGTTTAATGTTCCCCGAGTCTTTTTTTGCTATATAGGAATTTGTTATCCGGATATTCAGAAATTTTCCAGGTGTATATAGACTTCCATACTGAAAAAAAACAGAATCGTTGTGCATGTATGGGGTATAGCCAAATGAAATCTGGGGAGAGAACACGTGAATGAATTTTTTAATGTGAAGGAAAGGTACTCCAAAAATTGAAAAACCATAGAGAGTAGTGGCTAAAGCCGTCTGGACCCGTGCACTTTTCTGAAGCGTGTATCCACGCATTAGAGAATCGGTAGGCAAAAGATTCAATGAGGATTGTGCCCCTGTCTGGATCCTGATATAGTGAAAAAGCGTGGTGTTGTATGAGAGTGAGATGTTATTTGTAGATGCCTGTCTGTAAAAAGTGTTTGTACTGTCGCTATATCTTTTTCTTATTATACTTCCGCTTGCTCTCAGATTCAGAAAGCCAAGGGTGGGAAAAGAATACTGTATAAGAGGTAAAAGGCTTTCTCTTTTTTTTCTATCTGGTCTTACCCTGTCGTCAATTGTGACAGTGAAGGGAAAAAGAGTGTTGGTTTTTGTGATCGTTAAGTAACTGTACATCTCCTTTTTAAGCCATTCCACCACCGTTTCAGAATACTGGTTAAGATAATCGTAGCTTGAAAGGTAGTTAAATCGTGCGGACAGATAAATATGATGGGGGAGGTTTTGTCTGTGCCATCCTTTTACGGACCAGTCTCTTTTCCCTGCCCAGAGATTTTCGGCTCGGGAATACTGTACTTCACCTGAGAGTCTTTTATATACTTTATAAATTAAGTCTATATTGCCTTTAATTCCCACATTTTCAACAATGTCAACGGAAAATGTTATATCCATGTAGTTGTTGATTACAAAATAATAGGCAAGATTTCGGAAATATTTGCCACTTCGGGAGTTATAGCCTATATGAGGTGTAAGGAAACCGCTTTTTCTGCCATCTTTTACAGGAAACATCCAGAAAGGCACATAAAAAAGTGGTACTGAGTGTACTTTTAATATCACAGGTTTCGCTATCGCCATTTCTTTCTTTATAACTTTCATGTAAGCTGATTGAAAATAATAATGGGGTGTGTCTCTGTCACAGGTTGTGTAAAAGCCATGTTTTATATAGATATTATCAAGTGAGTCCTTGTATGCCTCTTTCCCCCATATTTTGCCCTTTTCTTTGATCGTGTAGCCCTCAAATGCATATCCTGAGTGTCTTTTTGTATTATAATAAAGAGAGTCACCGAAAAAGCTATCTTTTCCTGTAATCAATTGGGCATGCCCATAGGCCTTTAATAAAGATGAGTCTTCAAAGAACAATATACTGTCTGCTTTGAGGATATTCGTACCATCACGGGCAAAAGCGCTGTCTCTTAATATAATCAGTTTTTCGTCTGGAAAATAGGTGATTTTTTTAGCAGCAAATTGTACTTCGGCTGAGACAAAAGATACAAAGGATAAAAAAAGTACATATACCCTTTTCAATTTTGCTTTGTTATAAAGGAGGAGAGGCCTCAGGCCTCTCCTCTCTCAAAATCAACCTCTTTAAATTTTTTGATTTCATTAATAATAAGTTCCTTTATCTCCTCAAGGCGTTTTTCAGTCTTTGCCTCAAATCGCAAAACAAGAACAGGCTGGGTATTGGAAGCTCTAACAAGTCCGAAACCATCTTCAAATTCTATCCTCGCTCCATCTATATCAATTACTTCATACTTTTCTTTAAATATCTTTACCAGGGTTTCAACCACTTCAAACTTCTTATCATCTGGACAATATACCCTGATCTCGGGTGTGGAGTAATAGAATGGAATATCTTTGACCATTTCTGAGAGTTTCCTTTTCTTTATTGAAAGTAATTCCAGCATGCGTAGTGCATCGTATATAGCGTCGTCAAAACCATAATATCTATCATTAAATTCTATATGTCCTGACATTTCGCCAGCAAGGGGCGCATTTAGTTCTCTGAGTTTTGCTTTTATCAGCGCGTGACCTGTTTTCCACATAACAGGTTTTCCACCATGTTTCTTTATTACGTCTATAAGTCCCTTGGTACATTTTACGTCAAATATAATAGGTGCTCCCGGATATTCTTTAAGTATCTCAGGGACAAATAGTGCGAGGAATTTGTCTCCAAACAGGAGCTCCCCTTCGTCTGTTATTACACCCACTCTGTCACAGTCACCATCCAGTCCGATTCCTATATCAAGCTTTTTGTTTTTTACAAGATTTTTCAACTCTTCCATATATTCAGGTACTATTGGATCAGGAATGTGATTGGGAAATCTCCCATCTGGTTCTAAGTACAGTCCTTCGTATTGCACGCCCAGTTTCTTGAGTATTTTTTCAATGACAGGACCTCCTGTACCATTTCCCGTATCGAGCCCTACTTTAAGATTTTTATCTATCTTAACCCCTTTGGAAACCTCATCAATATAAGGGGTAAGTATATCGTATTCTTCTATTTTCCCTTCTTCCTTTGGTGTGTAATCTTCTTTCTCAATCATATTCGCAAGTTTCTGTATGTCATCCCCGAAAAATGGCATTTTGCCAATGGATAATTTAAACCCATTATAATCTCTGGGATTATGACTCG
>JALVLE010000110.1 GCA_027033555.1 Caldifarciminota bacterium
TCGCCAAAATCCATGGAAAGGAGCAACTTCAGCATCGGCCTCACAACCCCTGCATGGGTAACAGCCACAATATTCTGTCCATAACCGTCTTTCATGACCGTTGAAAGAAATCTAGCGCATCTGCTCTCCACACTTGCATAGCTCTCTATCCCGTGCCCGAAAAACCAGTATTTATTTTTCCTTCTCCTTTCAACAATTTCAGGATATCTTTTCTTTGCCTCTTCCTTTGTCAGCCCGTCAAGCACCCCGAAATCCAGCTCCTTCAGGAGAGAGGTCACCTCGACTTTGACTCCCAGCAGACTGGAGATCTCAGCCGCAGTTTCCAATGCCCTCCTTTTGGGGCTGGAAAAAATTCTATCTACCTCTCCTTCTGAAGATATAAAGGAAAAAACAATCTTCTATCTTGGAAAACTTAATGCAATCGAAAAAAACTACCCCGTAGCTATCTCTTATTTTACAGAATACATACACAATTACCCTGCCGGGAACTATTTCTCAGAAACTGTTTGCATTCTTTCGGGGATTAAACCTTCTCTCGCAAAACCCTATCTGGAAAAAGTAAATCTGCAAATGGTTCCACCGGATAAATGGAAAGGCTACTGTCTGCTTAACCTTGGCCTTATTCAATGGGAAAAAGGTAATCGTATAGGAGCATTGTACAAACTGGAAGATGCCCTGAAGTTACTCAATGATTCACATAATATAAAGCAAATGATAAAAAGTGGTTTTTATTCATTATCAACAACAGAAAAAGATGAAATCGGCTATTATGGAACCTATCTCAATAATCTGTTTGCCTTATATCAGGCTCTAAATGGAAACAGGGAAGCTTTGAAAAAATTTAAAGAAACCAATGATCAACAGCTAATCCATGAATATAACATTCTAAAAGAAAAATTTGCATTTCTTGAACAGGAAGCATCTCCAGTTCCATACATCCTGCTTCCCCTAAATGGAGCATATGCTCCCATTGGTACACGATTACTGGAAGATATTTTCTACGCCCTTAAAGCATCAACCCAGGTAACAATTGGCAATACCTGGGGAGATCGGATTTTCACAAGGCTTTTTTTGAAAAAAATAGGTAAAAAAATTAACCCGGTTTCAATAGGTCCTGTTCTTTCCTGGGACTTGGAAGAGGCTCTTAAGCTTAATAAACTGCTTGGTATTCCTATTATAACCATAAATTCTTCTCTTTCATCCCTGGAGAAGGATGAGTTCATTTTCAGGATTAACCTTACCCCGGAACAGATAACCAGAAAACTGGTTGACTTTGCAATGAAAAAGGGGATAAAGAAATTTGCGATATTCAGACCAACAAGCGAGTATGGGGAAACATATGCAAGTCTCTTTTCGAAAGAAGTTGTTTCGCGTGGAGGAACAATACTCTGGGAAATCGATTACCCGGAAAAAACAAAGGATTTTAGATACTATTTCTGGAAGATTCTTGGAATAAAAAGCAAGGATGGCGAAGAAGAATTTTTTGAATTTCACAAGCAACTTTTGCAGAATCCCGGCGGCGCTGATGGTATCTCGGCCATGGAAATCGCCCAGGACGCTGGTCTGGACGTCATGCGCATCCAGGTCGATGCCGAAGACCAGTCGATCGTCGACACCCTGACATCAACGCTGCATATGGCACAGGACCTTGGCATAAAC
>JALVLE010000111.1 GCA_027033555.1 Caldifarciminota bacterium
CAAACTTATTACTCCAAGTGCTGCGGCCCATGGAGCGAAGCGTTCCAGCTCTCTTATGAGTTCCGTCTTATACTTTTCATCTACCATCCCTTTCTGCTCCTCCCGATTTCCTTCGAATACATCATTTTTGGACATGGTAGCACCTCCTTCTTTTTTAGACAGTCAGACAGATAATAAGTTTGTGGTAAAAACTCTCAAGTATTGTCAGGCGTCACCTATCCCTCAAATCCATAATCATTTAAAAGAGTTCATTACTCAATTTAACACTCCACTTTCTCTGAGATTTCTATTATGTCCTTAACGATTTCTTCGAAATGTTTCGCTTTATCTGTTTCTTCAAATTTTTCTTTAAGAAAGTAAAGTCCGTCAAGTTCATATTCTAATATAATTCTCATTTTTCTGGGCCTTCCGTTTGGGGATAGATAAGAAATTTCATTGTCTTTATCTGGAGTTGCCAAAAATACTTTAATGTTTGATGTGACAGGGGATTCCATAAGTTTTAGTTTCCAGTATGTAGTCTCAAATCCCCTTTCTCTGAAAGAGTTTTTGACAGATATGATTGAGATAATTTTGATGACATTGCCATGGCAATTTTTGTAAACGACTATGTCTGCGTCCGGAAGAAACAGGTATTTTCCATAGCTAACTGCAAGTTGCCTTTTTACCGTTTCGAGTTCATGTGATAGGTTCTTTTTGCTCAATATTCTATCAGTGGTTACTTTCAGGCCAGCATTTTTTTTAATTCTTCTTCAAGCAGACTGAAAATGACATCTTGAATTCGCGCTCCAATGTGCGTTCTCCACGATTGATTGGCTTTGTTTATAGCCTCTACATCGGAAAAACCAGCTTCTTTGTATTCATGGATCTTTCTTCTCACATACTCCTTTCTTTCGTCCTCTAAAAGTCTTGATATATCGTTTAACTCCATGCCAGTTCCCCCAGTGTCATGCATTCTTTTGATATCCTCTCAATAGAAAGTCTAAAGTATTTTTCATCTATCTCAACACCAATAGTCCTTCTTTTTAGTTTGTGTGCAGCAATGACAGTGGAACCACTTCCTAAAAATGGATCCAGGATGAGATCCCCAACATAACTAAACAACTTTATGCATCTTTTAGGTAATTCAAGTGGAAAAGGAGCGGGATGGCCTATCTTCTTTTTACTCTCTCCAGAAAATGTCCATAATCCATTAGTCCATTCGATAAATTCTTCCTTTGTAATATCAGATTTCCCCTTTCTCATTTTTTTCCATCTTTCCTTATACAACACAACTATGGTTTCGACTGGGGCTATAACATAAGGTGCCGATGCACTCATCCAGCTGCCCCATGCGGTTCTCCGTGAGATGTTACCTTCGTTCCATATTATTGTGGAGTGATATTTCCAGCCAACTTTTTTGGCAATTGTGGTTATATCTGCGTAAACACTCTGTTGTCCCCCTTTATTTTTGTCTAAGGGGATGTTTAAACACATCCTCCCGTCATCCTTCATCAGCTTAAAGGCTTTTCCTAACCATTTTTCGGTCCACTTCAAATATTCTTCGTAAGATATTGTATCATCATGACTATTGTATGGTATGCCGACATTGTAGGGCGGCGAAGTAACTATCAAATCCACACTTTTATTGGGGATGTTGACAGTAAG
>JALVLE010000112.1 GCA_027033555.1 Caldifarciminota bacterium
TGCATCCAGCCTCGCATCAATAAGTCTGCTCTTTATATTCTTCTCTGCTACGGGTTTTCTCTCTTTAGTGGATACAATTTTAATTACTCTTACCCTGGCATCTCTCCACTCATCATTCAGCCCAAGGATGTAAGAGATAAGCAACATCAGTTCAATATTGCCCCCCTTTCCACCCCACCAGACATCTATGCTGGAAAAATCCCCGAAACCCTTATCTTTCTTATAATCAAGAATGAGAACGTCTTTTTTCAGGTTCACCAGTTTTCTTAAGTGTTTTAGAAGTATATTTTCTCTATTTGGCTGGTGTCCCCAGCCAAACAGGGCAACATTTGAATACAGATTGCCAATTCCGTGAGCCTGTACCACGCATTCTATTGATTTTACAGGATTTTCAACCAATTCCACCTCATAAAATGCAGTGAGTTTGTTTTTCTCCACAAAGGATTTGAGTGCAGAAAGAGCCTCATCTTTTCTCTCTATATCCCTTGCATTTTCAGGATTCCCATGAAGAATATTGATAAAGGTCACTATTCCATTCCCCCTTGCAAGCCAGTGAGCAAATCGTGCAAGATGCGGTCTTGTTTCGGGATTGCCTGTGAAAACCATCAGATTGGGTCTATAATTTTTGGGGTCAAGTCTGAACTCCTGCAATTTAAGTAAAGCGTACCTGGTAAGCGTTATCAGAACACCAGCTTTAACATCTCCCCAGTCCTGCTTTAAAGACTTGTTTTTTAGAACGACGTAAATGCCTCCCACCACAAAAAGGGAAACTATGGTGCTTAAAGGACTTATGAGGAACATAACACCAATGGTACCCAGAAAACCCAGAAGAGGGACATAGAAGGGTATTCTGAATCTTGGTCTGAAACTTGGATTGCCTGCAACTATTTCCATAAGACATGCAAGGTTAATCATACCGTAGGTAATCAGGAAGAACATGGATATAACCGTTGCCACAGCATTCAAAGAGCCCATAAGGACGAAAACCTCGGATATAAGGAAGGTTATGATAACTCCCATCCTTGGCTCGTTTTTGGGTGAACCAAGCGTAAGACCTGTAAATTTAGGGGTTATCCTGTCGTCAGAGAGGGCTTTAAGCGTTCTCGGAGCCGTTATGACAAACGTAAGTCCAGACGAAAGTGTTGCTGCCCAGATACCCAGTAAAACAAGGGGAGAAAAAACGGCATGCTTTATAAAAATTTCCGTATTACTTATAAGTTCTCCATGTGGTGCAATTGCTGAGGCTTTGACCATAAAATAGGCATAGGTAAAAAGAGCAACCACCAGAGCGGATATACTGCCCAGAGGGATACTCTTTGCAGGATTCTTTAACTCACCTGAAAGGCCTATCCCGGCTGTAATACCTGTAACTGCAGGGAAAAAGACAGCAAAAACTCTGAAGAAATTGTATCCCTCTGAGTAATGAGGGATAAGATTGTCACGAAGAGGTATAAACCCAGAAGCAAGCCCTACTGAGAGAATGCCCAGCATCAAAAAGGCAAAAATCAAAAACTGAAACCTCACTGCAAAATCAGCACCGTAAAAGGCAAGTATTGTAAATAGGACAAGAAGAATACTTCCCCAGATAGCAAAGTTCAAAGATGGAACGATAACCCTTAATGATTCAAGAAAACCGATTATGTAGAAGGCGACTGAAATAGCCTGTGAAAGGTAAAGGGGGATGCCTATGGCACCTCCTGCATCAATACCAAGACTTCTTGAAATAAGATAATAAACCCCACCTGTTCCAACCTCAATATTGGTGGAGATAGAGGAAATGGACAGTGCCGTGAAAAAGGAAATGGAACCTGCCAGGAGCAAAATTAAAAGGGCATTGTAAAGCCCTGCATTCCCGACAACCCAGCCGGTTCTTAAAAAGAGAATTACACCGAACAATGAAAGAATGGTGGGAAGGAACACACCCTCTAAAGTCCCGAATCTCCTTATGGTTTTATCCAAAAATAGCTCCTTTAAAAACTATACGAGTTCTTTTAATCTATTCATAAACTTCTTAACCCGCTCAACCTTTACAGGATTACCGGGTTTCCCGTCTTCCTCAAAATAGGTGCCAACAATTGCCCCATCCGCTTTATTTACGAATTCGGCGAGGTTATCCGGATTTACTCCGCTGCCAATGTAAACAGGAACACTCACCACGTTTTTAACCTTTATAACATCCTCTATGCTGGTCGTATCCCCGGTTCTTTTACCACTTACAATTATAACATCTGCCATTCCCCTCTTTTCCGTCTCAATAGCCCACTCTTCAATATCGTAATTTGCAAACTGCCATGCATGTTTTACCATTACATCCTCGTAAAACGCTATGTTATTTGCTCCAAGCAATTTCCTCTTTCTTGCAACCTCGCCAATTTTTCCCTCAATAATACCCGATGGCGTGATAACAGCACCAATGGGCACATTTATCCTTATAAAATCAGCTTCTACTGCATGAGCAATTGAAAGGGCAGATAGGGCATCGTTTCTTAAGGCATTTATACCAAGGAGTTTACCATTCTCCATCTTTTCCTTTATTTTTGAGGCGACAACAGAAAAGGCTGAGAGGGTTTCAGAAGGTATATTATCCTTAAAAAACGGGACATCGTTGAAGTTTTCCACTATTATACCGTCCACACCACCCTCTAAAAGCCGCTCAGCATCACTGAGTGCACGCTCCTTTACCTTTGAAAAATTACCTTCATAGAGGGGACTGCCCGGAAGGGGCAGAAGATGAACAACACCAATTACCTTAAACCTGTCAGGCATAGGTAAATAATAATTCAAGCAAAGGGACTTTCAAAGAAGTCGCTATTTCTTAAAATTAAATTATATTCCTTTTGGAAGGTTATTTTGGGAAGTAGTGGTCTATTGACAGGGCAATGTTAAGGGTGTATACTTTTGCTACTTTTAAGTTAAATGGAGGTTAGTTAGATGTCTGAAGTAAAGAAGGGAAGAGTCAAGTGGTTTGACTCCAAGAAGGGCTACGGGTTCATAGAACTCGAGGATGGTAGTGGTGATGTGTTTGTGCACTTCAGCGATATAGAAGGTGAAGGCTACAAGACGCTTGAGGAAGGTGAGCAGGTGGAATTTGAAATAATAAATTCTGAAAAAGGACCCAAGGCTGCCCACGTGAGAAGGATAACAAAGTAAAAGAGATAAGTATTGAGTTTTTTAGGGGCGCCTCTGGCGCCCCTTTTAATTATATAGATTTTTCAAAGACTAATTTTAAGCCATTGAACCTGGGGGTTATTCTGCACATGCCACCTGAACAGACCAGCCCACCTCTTTGTTTCCCATAGAATATTGAAATATATCCGCCTTCTATATTCCATGATAATCCTATTGAAGGCCAGAAATGCTCAAAATTATAACGGGCAACATTTTTTGTGGCATATTCTAAAAGTAGCTGTAAATTAAGATTTTCGGTAGGGTAAAACGTGGTATTTAAGGTGAACTTACTGTAAATAAGGGTATCCTCTGTGAATCTGTCTGCCCTTGAGAATATTTCAACGGGGAAAAGTGATGACAGGTCTAAGTCCGATTGCAAATAAAAGTTTTTAAGAAAGATGTATTCTGGCTCTATTCTCAGTCTTCTTTCGTATCCGGGTTTTATGGTTATGCTTATTCCCCTGCTCAGGTAGAGATCAGCCTGTAAGTATGCCTCCTGAAAGGCTTTACCTGAAAAGGGAGAGATGGGATTTTTTTCCTTTAAATCAAATAAGCTACCTGCGCCTATTTCCAGATTGCCGTGAGAGAAGGGATAATAAACTGTGAGGGAACCTCCTCTATCGCTCATACCCTCTGTTGGAAGTATTTCTGTTCTTAAGGGAACAGGAGGAAGATTATATTTATTAAAATTGATGGAGTCGTAGCTGGCAAACTGAATAAGCAGATTCCATGAAGATGGTATGATTTCCAGAGAACCGAATATTCCATATCCCTTTTTTCTCGTGTATGTGATGTAGTTTACTCCACGCTTTAAGGCGAAATCCAGGGTGAATGAATATCTATTCTTTGAAATTCCTATTTCTGTTCCCATAATTTCATCAAATGCATATGAAGCTGGCATATTCCTGTGATTTAATCTGATGTATCCTGCTTCTGCATATAAAAAACCCCGTTCACCTTTAAGAGTTATGCCTCTTAAAATATCCTGAGAGTCCTGAGAGGAGGTATATGTCAATCCATCAAAGGTATAATCATAAGGATTACCGGTAAAAAATGCTATTGCACCCTTATTTTTTTGTAACAGGACAGATAAGCCTTTTAGATAGCGAAATCTCTTAAATTGTATATCGTTTGTTTGGTTGATCAACATTCCAGAGGTTGCTATTTTTTGAATATATCCCATTTCAAGTTTGATATGGGCAGAGGACACGGTTAAAAAGGGGAAAATTTTAAATTTTTTGGGGGTGTTAAATAGATTATCTTCTGCAAGGTAATCTGTTATAAGGCCGAAACTTTTGAGTTTTAGAACGATGCTACCATGGCTTTCAAAATGTTCGTTTAAAGAATCCTGCCCCACCCAGTATTCTGAATGATTGTTAAGATTAATTTGAAGAATGAGAAGCAGTATCCACATGAGAATTAAGAGAATCTACGAGTTTAATAAAGATTTTTTCCGCACTTTGGGAGAACCCGGTGAATTTCCTGACAGGTTTACCCTCCCGATCGTAAAGAAAAGAAGATGGTAGTGCAAGGACCCCAAACTCCCGCATGTATTTTTGCCTGCCATCTAATACAACGGGGAAATTCCATTTTTTAGCCCGGATAAAAGAGATAACCCGCGCTTTTTTCCTTTTTCCATCTTCATTTATTGCAATAAGGAAAAAATCAAGAGAGTCCTTTAATTTATTAATCTTATCCAGTTCTTTTATACATTGAGAGCACCAGAGAGCCCAGAAACTAACATAAACCGGCTTTTTTGTATAAACGGTATCCATATCTATTTCCTTCTGTTCTATTGTGGTAAGCTTTTTAAGGGGAAAAGTAAGAAAGAGTACCAACGCAAATATATTCATGGTTCCTCCTTCATAATTTTAATATTTACGACACCATAATTGGTTTTTACCTTAACAAAGTATATACCTGGCTTTAAGCCGTCTGTGGAGATACGATTTTCTCTGGCAGGTTT
>JALVLE010000113.1 GCA_027033555.1 Caldifarciminota bacterium
TTCCAGGTACAGTGAAATCTTCAATTGCTCTCGGGTACCTTTTGTATAATGGAATAGGGGATACTATAAGGGTGTCTCTTACTGACAATCCTGTAAGGGAGGTTGAGGTAGCCTGGGAGATTCTAAAGTCCCTTGAGATAAGATTTAATGGACCTCTCTTAATTTCCTGTCCCACTTGTGCAAGAACAAGGGTCAATTTGCTTAAAATCGTTGGCGATGTTGAAAAAATGCTTAAAAAATATAGAGTTCCTCTCAAAATAGCTGTAATGGGATGTGAGGTAAATGGCCCTGGTGAAGCGAAAGATGCTGATATTGGTGTAGCCGCTGAGCCTGGCTATGGTCTCATTTTTAAAAAAGGAAAAATTTTAAGGAAGGTAAAAGAGGATGAGATTGTAAAAGCAATAGAAGAAGAAATTAAAAGGATGGAGGACAGATACAATGGAGATAGTTAAAATAATTGTATTTTTGATAAACTTATCAGCATACACTCCTGGCCAACTCTTGCCGGACAATTACATTTTAGGGGCGGGGGATGAGATTCTTATTATAAGCAAAACCACAGGACAAAACATAAAAACCCGTATAACACCAGAAGGAGACGTTCCTTTATACTCCATGTTGCCTTTGGGAGGGGAAAACACCGGTGTCTCACCACAGTTTATTACTTCTGGACTGATAAAAGCTGCTGGACTTACCATAAAAATGCTTGAGGACAGTCTGGCAGCATTTTCATTGAGAAATTTTGGCAAAAAAGACACCTTTAAAGTAGTGCTATTACATCCAAGGAAAGTAGCACTTGTAATAAATGGTGCTGTTATAAGCCCGGGAATTTATCTTTTACCTGCAAACTATTCAGTAGCAGATGCACTATGGGCAGCAGGAGGAACAAAGGGTATATCCAACTTTTCCAGGATAACACTTATCAAAGATAGAGATACGACCTTTGTGGACCTTTCAACCTATGAAAGCCTTAAAAACCCAGAACAGAACCTATCCATCTCCGGCATAGATGAAATATACGTTCCAGAGACAGAAACGCAAAAAGGCGTTTTTATAGCTGGCGATATTCTTGTCCCTCCCTTATCAGTGCCTGCTTCAATACCTATATTATCTGATTCATTAATATCTACAACGGCACCTATTAGAATAAAAACTCGTTCTATCTGTGTAAGCATTGATAGTGCAATTCCTTTAAAGAAATTGTTGAGTAGGCTACTTACAGTTAGTGTGGAGAAAAAAATAAGAAAAGGCAATGTATTTATAAAACGCAGGGGGAGAATTTTGACCCCCAAAAATCCAGAGATAGAAATTCTCACAGGAGATTCTATTTATGTGTTACCTCTGTTCAGGGGAATATTGGTTTCAGGCGAGGTTATAAGACCAGGCACCTTTGTGCCTCTTTCAGAAGGTGCTTCTCTGGAATACTATATAGCCCGTGCTGGCGGCAAAACAAGACTGGCAGGGGCTGTGGAAATTGTTCGTGGTTTCAGGATTTTTAAAGCCCATACTGCTACAATCCCTCAGGATGGTGATATAATAATTGTAAAATACTCTAAATTCAGGCGACTTGCCGAATATATTGCTGTTATGCAAGGAATTTTAACACTTTTTACCCTTTACCATGCCTATAAATAAACCTTTT
>JALVLE010000114.1 GCA_027033555.1 Caldifarciminota bacterium
TTTCCATCAAAAGGGAGAGTATTTGTTTGTTGAAGGGACTTTGATTAACAAAAAAACGTTTAAGAGCAAAGAGTTCAGGAGAAAATTCCGCAAGAATGTGCAGATAGTGTTTCAGGAACCTGATGTAATGCTTTTTAATCCCACTGTGTATGATGAGATAGCATTTGGACTCAGAGTGTTTGGCATTGATAATGAGGAAGAAAAAGTAATTAAAGTTGCAAGGATGCTCTTCATAGATAAATTACTTGAAAGGTCTATTTATAATCTCAGCGGAGGAGAGAAGCAAAAGGTAGCGATAGCCGCGTGTCTGGTGGTTGAGCCATCTTTATTATTGCTTGATGAGCCCACTGCCTACCTTGATACAAAGAGTGCTCTTACACTAAGTAAAATAATAAGAGATAGTGACCTGACAGTTATAACAGCCGTTCATGACATTCATACAGCAAGGCTTTTTGCAGATCGCTTTGTTGCACTGTCTTCAGAGCACAAGAAGGTATTTGATGGTACCTTTGACGAGTTATACTCAAACAGGGATAAACTCAGAGATTTTGGTATTCATATATTTGATGATGCAGAGTGTGTAAAGGAGGAGGAAAATGGAGGATAAAGTTGTAAGGTTCAGTGTATCGTTGCCTGAGTCTCTTTTAAAGAAACTTGATGAGAAAACCCTTGATAAGGGCTATACATCACGCTCTGAGCTTATAAGGGATTTTATAAGGGAGCTTATCATTGAGGAGAAATGGGAAAAAGATGAGGAAGTGGTTGGTGTGCTTGTTATGATTTATGACCATCACAGAAGAGGTCTTTCGGAAAAGATGCTTGAAGTGCAGCACAGCAGGGTACATAATATTTTGTGTACCACTCATGTCCATCTTGACCATGACTCCTGTCTTGAAACCATTGTAATTAAGGGAAAGCCAGATTTAATTGAGGGAATGGTCACAAAAATTGCAGGCCTAAAAGGTGTGAAGTTTGCAAAACTTGTAAAAACGGCTCTTGTGTAGGGATGACCATTTTTAAGTGGTTGGAATGTATGGGGCGGCCCCGAAGGGGCCGCCCTCTCCCTTAGTGTTTCACAATCTTTTTCATATACCCTGCTACTTTCAGAAAATAAATCCCTTTTCGGTATCTGCGTATATCAAAAGTCATTACAGGAGTCTCTATTCTTCTTTTTTCTATACACCGGCCTTTTGTGCAGCCTCTTTAATCTCGCTTGGACTGTGCCAGTGCTTTACCACCTTAACCATAGCGTATCTGGTTGGGATATGTGAGACGCGGAAAAAAAGTGTTCAGGTTTGTGTCTTCAGGTGGTTGCACATAATCCGCTATTTCAATCCATGTACTTCCTCCATCTGTGGATATGTAAACGTCTGCATAATCTTTTCCCTCCCAGATTATTTTTTCCTTTGCTCCAACATTCCACACCTCGCCTCCCTTGGGAGATATGAGCTTAAACATAAAAAAGTCACTCAAATAGGCTGCTCCTGCTGAGGTATTGCCGCCAAATTCATTCTGGAACGCTCCCACAATTATATCATCGTATCCGTCTCCGTTAACATCTCCTGCATTGAAAACAGAGCGTCCCAACCAGCTGTATTCTGTTTCTCAGGCCATTTTTAACTTTCTATCGTGTGTTAGCGTATTTAGTATCCCTGCGGTAAGGATGAGAGTAAATATCACCTGTACTACCCTTTTTATCACAGGGGTGGATAGGTTATACTGCATGATAGACCTCCTGAAAAGTGAAACTTTGAAGCAAATATAAAGTATTTAAAAAGACATGTGAAGTAGAACAAAATTCAAGTAGTAAATGCATCCTATGAGCTGTATTGCATAAATTTAAAGGTATAATCCCGATACTCAGGTTTTTCCCATAATCTTTTGGTGAGGAATAACTTACGTGTAGCACATAATATGCAAGTTCCAGCACTTGACAATACTTATTGAATACATTATCATATTTACAAATGCATGAATGGGCTTTAGCGCAATCGGTTATAGATGCAACTATCAAAATCGTAAAAGAGGAAGGCATTACTTCCCCTCGTAGAGTTACCGTTGGTATTGGCGAATTGCAGGATATAGATCTGGATATATTCAAGAAGGCTATAGATGACATTAAAAAGACCACATCTCTTAAAGAGGTGGAATTTGTGTATAAGACGAATCCAGCTGTTCTAAAATGTAATAATTGTGGGCACGAGTGGATGTACCACGATAGTGTGAAGGAACTTTCTGAGGAAGAGAGGGAAAATATACATTTTATTCCTGAAATTGTTCACATATATGTAAGGTGTCCAGTATGTGGGAGTTCTGATTTTGAAATGAAAAATGGAAGGGGGGTGTTCATTGAAAGGATTGAGTGAGCCCCTTGACCCGAGAAAAATATTTGTTAAAAATAAATACAGCAAGTTTTCCAACTTACTTGCTTTTGCAAGTGGTAAAGGAGGAGTAGGAAAAAGCACACTCTCCGGTCTTTTTTCTATGTATCTTGCGCAAAAAGGGTATAAAACCGGACTTTTGGACCTTGACCTTTATGGACCATCTGCACATATAATACTCGGAGCTCCGGTAGAAGGGTTACCAGAGGAAGAAAATGGTGTGATTCCCAAAGAAATAAATGGTGTACATTTTATGTCTGTTGTGTTTTATTCTGAAAATAGACCTCTTGTAATGCGTGGAAAAGACCTCAAAGATGCAGTCCTTGAACTTTTGACCATCACAAACTGGCCTGAACTTGACTGGTTAATCTTTGATATGCCACCAGGTCTTGGTGATACACTTTTGGAAGTATCAGAACTTACACCTGCCAGATATATTGTTGTAACGAATTCCAGCAGGCTTTCCATGGAGAGTGTGGAGAAACTTATAGAATTCATTAAAACAGAGAATCTGGAATATCACGGTCTTGTTGAAAATATGGTTATGAACGGAGGTCTGAAGTATATAAGAGATAAAAGCGAGGAGATGGGGGTACCATATCTTGGTACAGTTGGTTTTTATAAAGACATTGAGAAATTATATGGCGACCCAGATGCGCTAATGTCCTCTCCTCTAAAGGAGGAGTTTGATAGACTTTTCAAGAATATAGTGGAAGGTAGAAAATGAAATTTTTTTTGGAGCTATATATGCATATATTTCAAAATAGCAAACATAAGGAGGTGTTATGAGGGTATTTAAAATGAAGAAGGGTAATCTTGTACCCTTCTTGAGGAGCCTGAAAGAGTATGGAGAAGTATGGGGGCCTGTGAAAAAAGGTAACAGTTATGTGTATGCCAACGCTGACCCAGAAGAGTTTGATATAACTGCTGTAAGAACATTGATACCTGCCAAGAAATTCTTTCTTCCACAAAAGGACACATTTCTGAAATTTAAAAAGGGTGGCTGGAAGGAGAATTTGAATGCCCCCAGAAGGGTGATTTTCGGATTGCACCCGTGTGATTTGCATGCTCTGAATATTTATCACGAGTTCTACACAAGAATTTATGAAGATCCCTTTTACCTTGCCAAACGGAATGCTGCTATTCTCATAGGGCTTTCCTGTATGCCAGATGAGCATTGTTTCTGTCATCTTACGGATACTTCTACCATTGAAGAGGGCTTTGACCTGTTCTTTACAGACCTTGGAGATAGGTTCCTTGTCTGGATAGGCTCCCCGAAGGGTGACGAGATTGTGGCAAAACGAAAAGAGATGGTGGAAGAGACCACCAGAGAGGATATAAAAGATTATATAGAGTGGAGAAAGAGAAGAGAAAAGGCCTTTAAAGTTGACCTATCTTTTACCGGTTTGCCCGAGATTGTCAGTGCAAGTTATGACTCTGATATATGGGAAAAAATGGGGGACGCATGCTTGAGCTGTGGTACCTGTACAATGGTGTGTCCTTCCTGCACATGTTTTGACGTGGAAGATGAATATGATATAAGAAATGAGGAGGTAAATCGTAATAGGAAGTGGTATTCCTGTATGTTTAGAGAGTACTCACTTGTGGCTGGCGGGCACAACTTCAGAGAGGCTCGCTCTGAAAGACTGAGACTGTGGTACACTCACAAACTTGTTGGATTCATGAGTGAGTACGGGGAACCTGCCTGTACTGGATGCGGAAGATGTGTTGTATATTGCCCTGTAGAGATAAATGTTCTGTCTGTTGTAAGAGCTTTGATGGAAGAGAAAAATGATGCGTTTTGGGCAAAAACGGAGGTCAAGAAATTATGAGCCCAAGAGAAGAAATTTTAAAATGTGAAGTGCCCGAAAAGGAAAACCCATATATTCCCGAAAGGGCAAGAATTATAAGAAAATATGACCTCACAAAGGATGTGAGGTTCTTTCAGGTAAGACTGTGCAACAGAACCAAAGCAATGGAATGGACAGCCAATTATAAACCGGGGCAGTTTATGATGATTTCCATACCTGGCGTAGGCGAAGCACCCTTCTCTATTACATCTTCTCCCACAAGACCTGGAATATTTGAATTTTGTATAAGAAAAGTGGGCAGATTGACCAGTAAGCTTTTTGAACTTAAGGAAAATGATTTTATTTGGCTGCGTGGCCCATTTGGAAACGGGTTCCCCGTGGAAAAAATGGGAGAAAAAGACCTCCTGTTTGTAGCTGGAGGACTTGGAGCTGCGCCTTTAAGGTCCGTTCTATTATACGCTCTTGATTTCAGGGAAGCTTTTGGGAAAATATATTATCTATATGGAGCCAAGACCCCTGATGAGATGCTTTTTAGGGAAGAGTTTATTGCAATGAAAGAAAGAGATGATTTTGAGTGTTATCTATCAGTGGACAGGGACCCGGATGGAAGTTGGCCATACGATGTGGGTGTTGTGACCACGCTGTTTAAATATGTAAAAGACATTGATGCCAAAAATACTGTCGCTGTTGTGTGTGGCCCCCCTGTGATGTACAAGTATGTGGTAGATGAGTTTTTGAAACTGGGTATTCCGGAGGAAAACATATACATGACCCTGGAGAGGAAGATGAAGTGTGGAATGGGTAAGTGCGGACAGTGTGTGGTTGGTCATAAATACACCTGCGTTGATGGTCCTGTTTTCACTCTATGGGATGTTAAAACTATCAGGAATTTGATTTAAGGAGGGTGTATTATGGGAAAACCAAAAATTGGGATT
>JALVLE010000115.1 GCA_027033555.1 Caldifarciminota bacterium
AAAATCAAACCTATACTTTATCTTTTTAGGATACTATCATCAATTATCTTCTCATCTGTGTTACATAAAAGTTGCTGATTATAAACGTTTAGCATCAAACACTCCTTACCCCACAAAATTTGATTTTTGTCTTTTTGTGCGGTAAAAGGGGAGGTTGGCAATAGTGAAAGTGTTTTGAAAGTTCCGACCAGGCTCTTTATAATGGAGTATGCCAGAAAGGAGGTTATTATGCCTGATTTTGGAAATCCGTTTGAGGGACTCAAGAAGGACAGGAAACTTACACATGAGGAGCTTGTAAGAGCAATAAGGTTTTTAATTGCCGCTGAATACGAGGCTGTGCAACTTTATATGCAACTTGCAGAATCAACAGACAATGAGCTTGCAATAGCGGTTTTAAAGGATATTGCGGACGAAGAGCGGGTTCATGCAGGTGAATTCTTGAAGCTCCTTATGACACTTGACCCTGAAGAAGAGGAGTTTTACAAAAAAGGATACAAGGAGGTGGAAGAGATTATACAGGAATTGAAGAAGAAAGGGGAAAGTTAATGCATCCTTATAAAATTATACTTTTCATCCTCGCAATTTTTGTAACGGGCTATAGCCTGATGGGAATAAAGCAGGGTAAAATCCGCGTAAAGGACTTCACTTACGAAAAACAAACACAACCTACCGGCTTCTGGATAAGTGCGTTAACTTTACTGGCCTTTGGTGTTATGCTTTTTTATTTCGCTTTTTTCGGAAAAATTACAAAATAAGGCGGGCTTTTGCCCGCCTTATCATATTATGGAAGCAAAGCCTCTATTTTTTCTTTATATTTTTTTATAATAGCTCTTACAAGACCAAGTTGAGTATTGGATAAAAATGCAATTCCTTGTAAATAAGTCCCATCTTTTAAACCGCAAAGTATTACATTAAACCTATCACCTGAAATAAGTAGCTCATTAGGATTTCCCCATCCTGAGGCTTCATATGCCCTTTTGATTCCAGCAAAAGCCTCACTAAAATAACCTGCCGGCACAGTAAGATCTTCGCCTCCTTCTGCAACCCCCGCAAGAGGCATTCCGTCGTATGTGGCTATAACCGCCACAGCTTTTATCCCTGGGGACTCATTGAAAAGAGCCTCCTCAAGTTTCTGGAGTTGTTCTTCTATGTTTGCCATTATTTTATCCTCCTTTTTATTTTTTTCTTCATCTTTTATTTTTGCAAATTCTATTAATATCTCAGCAAGGCTCTCTTTAATATTCCTTTTTCTGTTATGCCCCACATACTGAATACTTATATGGGGGTTTTCAAGCTTAAGAAGACATATTAGCGCCTCTTTTCCTTTAAGTTTTCCACATACAGCATCTACACATTCACCATCTTTAACAAAGATTTCACCCTGCCTGCCCTCGCTATTTATCACTATTACGCCGGTCTTTCTTTCAAGCTCCATAAGTTGTAACACAGACACAAGCCCCATACCGCTTATATCATCTTTTTTCTGCAGCTGTTTCAGTACTTCTAATATATGCTGCCTTAAACTCTTCAGATCCAGAGGCTTATCAAGGAAAGCACTGATGCCTATATCTTTCAATTTCTCCCATATTTCAGGCGTACCATATGCACTCATAACAATCGTAGGTACCCATCGTCCACTGTTTAAAAGTTCTGTAATCAGGGTAATCCCGTCAATATCCGGCATCTTTATATCCGTAACAAGTAGATCTATTTTCTCATTTTTTAATATTTTCAGGGCATCCTTTCCACTTCTCGCTGTGATTACCTTGTAAGGGTCATGATACATCTCAAGGCCATCTTTAAGACTTTCAAGAAAATTCAAATCATCATCAACTATTAAAACTTTTTTCATATCTTAACCTCCACCATTACTATAACAATTTTTATACCACAACGAAATTACTGATTTTACAGGGATTACAAACATTGGTATGTCAAAATGAATAGTTCATATTGAACCAGGGTTCAAATGTTATAAGTTTTCAATTTTCTCTTAAGTGTGGACAGAGATATACCAAGTGCCTTTGCTGCCTGAGATTTATTACCTTTATATACCGAAAGTGCATGCAAAATCGCTCTTTTTTCAAGCTCTGCAATGGGTAGGACCTTCTCTTCTTCCATCTTACGCTCTATCACGGTGGTTTTTCCACGATTCGTAAGCTCTGAAAAAATTATCTCATCAACACTGTGCCCGGTATGAGTAGAGAGGATATAGCTTTTTTCTATCAAGTTTTTGAGTTCTCTAATATTCCCCGGCCAGGTATATGCTTTCATAGCCTGTATGGTCTTTCTTTTTAAATATATTTCTTTCCCGAAAAATTCTTTAAGAAAAGCATAAGCCAGTATCTCAATGTCACCTGTTCTTTCCCTTAGAGGTTTTACGTGAAAATGCAAAACGTTTAATCTGAAATAAAGATCCTCCCTGAACTTTCCCTTTTTTATTAACTCTGTAACTGGCTGATTTGTAGCCACTATCAGTCTTACATCCACAGGGATTTCCCTTTCTCCACCGACTCTCCTTATTTTCAACCTTTCTACAGCGTCAAGCAATTTTGCCTGTATGGGAAGAGGCATTTCAGCAATCTCGTCCAGAAATAACGTTCCACCATCTGCAAGCTCAAACATACCTCTTTTTGTTATCGCTCCGGTAAAGGCGCCTTTTTCCACGCCAAAAAGCTCCGCCTCAAAAATACTTTCAGGTATTGCAGCACAGTTGACATGCACAAAGTTTGCCCGTCCCGACATTTTATGTATCAAACCGGCAATGTAGCTTTTTCCCGTACCAGTCTCGCCTGTCAACATTACAGGGGATCTGACTTTTGAAGCAATCTGCACAAACTCAAAAACCTCTTTTAAATATTCTGTCGGTTGGGTTGTGATTACCAATTTACGACCTCTTGCTGCAACACGCTCCATAATCTCAAGTTTGATTTCATTAAACACATGGCTCAGGGTATTTTCAAGATCCGCAAGTTCAATGGGTTTGGTAAGGTAATCTGCAATAACTCCTTCTTTTATGAGCTTAACCGCTTTATTTACGTCCGGATAAGCAGTAAGTATAATAATTTTTGTTGTATCATCTATTTCCTTGAGTTTGCGGGCAAGCACTGTGCCATCTAAATCCGGCATTTTCTGATCAAGCAACACTACATGGAAACCAGTCTTTTTGAAAAGGTCCAGGGCCATTACTGGCGAGGATACAGTTGTAGTTTCATATCCCCTTGAGTTAAGGTACTCTCTGATTGTACTGAGAAAATTTAAATCATCATCAACGACAAGAAGTGTTTTTCGCATTTTCAGCCCTTCTGAATATCAAAGTTACCTCCGTCCCCTCTCCTTTTTCACTTTTTACGGTTATGTTCCCTCCCATCTTTAGCATAAGATTTTTGGATATGGCAAGACCCAAACCACTACCTTCTTTCTTGGTGGTGAAAAGTGGAGTGAAAATTTTGGGGAGAATTTCCTCTGGAATGCCCCTGCCGTTGTCTCTTATCATAAGATACAAATACTTATTACCAAGTTCACCAGAGACAGAAATTGTGGGATTCGGAACACCCTCAAGTGCCTCTATGGCATTCTTAATCACATTTAGCAAAACAATACGAATAGCCTGAGGATCACCCCATACAAGGACATCATTTTTGGGCTCACAAAAGAGGAAAAATTGGATTTTTTTGCTGGAAAGTTCGGCTTCAGTGAGTTTATACACCTCATGAGCAATGTCTTTTAACCTTACTGGTATTATATCATTAAGCCTGCCCTGTAATTTGTAGTCTCTAAGCCACCTGAGCAAAAGCTCCATGTGACGTATCTCCTCAAGACTTCTCTCTAAATACTCAATCTTCTTTTCACGACTAAACTTGTCAAAACTTTCACGCAATACCTCAAGGGTAACTTTAATGGCATTTAACGGGTTTCCGAGTTCATGCCTTATTATAGAGAGCAAAAAGTCCATTTTCAACATGCAGTTCAGCTCAAATTCATAGCTTGTGTTTATAATATCCTCTTTTATCTCATACATAAAATACCAAGCATAATTGTTGCCAATATCAAGATATGAAAGTACAGCTACTTTTATTTTTCCCTCGGATATATCTTCCACTATTTTGCTCTTTCCACAACCGAGTTTCTTTATAATTTCCTCAGCATTAAAACCAATATCCAGATGTTTTAACAATTGTTCTGCTCGTTGATTCATAAACCGTATGTTTTTATTGCGATAATCAATTACAATTATCCCAATAGGCAAATATTTAATGGAAGTATCTATAAAATTACATATACATGCTTTGCAATCTTCATCAAAACGCCCCATGAATACCAACCTTTAATAGCTGGATATTATAGTCATTATCTGAGGGTTTGTCAATTACAGAACCAAATATCAGCAGATTCTCGGTAAAATATCCTTTTTCAGTGTGTCAAGGATTCTCTTCGTTCCTATAGTTGTTTTAAGATACACCCTGTTGTGCGATGTATCTTTAACCTCACCTATGATTTTTGCATCCCTTCCGAGTGGGTCTTTACGCATAAAATCAATAATCTCATCTGCCTCTTCTTTGCTTGCTATTAGTACAATCTTTCCCTCATTGGCAATATAAAGAGGGTCAACGCCTAATATTTCAGTTGCTTCCTTTACCCAGTCCTTTAAAGGCAGTTCATCTTCCCACACCTCTATCCCTATACCATACATCTCTGAAACCTCATTTAAAACAGTGGCAACACCACCTCTTGTTGGGTCCCGCACAAATTTTATGCTCTGGAATCTATCAAGGAGTTTTAACGCAAGAAGTCCTGCTGGTGCAACGTCACTTTTTACTTTTTGAGTTGTCTCAACTCCGAGACGCTCAAGCATAACAGCTGTTCCATGGTCACCAATTGTGCCGCTTATTATGACAACATCGCCATTCTGTATTTTCCTTCCTCGCCAGTCTCTCTCTGGTGTAATCACACCTATGCCGGATGTATTTATAAAAATGCCATCGCCCTTTCCTTTTTCAACGACCTTGGTATCACCTGTCACGATTCTGACATCAGCGTATTCTGCAGAGTTTTTGATGGATTCAACAATTTTTTTTAAATCCGAAAGTCTGAATCCCTCTTCAATAATAAAGGCAAGACTCAGATACAGCGGCTTTGCGCCCATCACCCCCAGGTCATTACATGTGCCGTCAACAGAGAGTGTTCCAATATCACCACCTTTGAAAAACACCGGTGAAATTACAAAAGAATCAGTGGTAAAAGCCAGCCTACCCTCTGCATTGAACACTGCGGCATCATAGAGTGCTTTCTCCCCCCTATTACCAAGGTGCTTTAAAATGATTTCACTTATAAGCCTCTTTGTTGATTCACCACCATTACCGTGAGAGAGGAGTATAACATCACTCATTATCATAACCTCCGTAAAGATAATAGGCAGAGCATGTGCCCTCTGAAGATACCATACAGGGACCCTTTGGGTTTTCAGGAGTACAGGCTACCCCAAATAGAGGACATTCTGTTGGCTTTATCACTCCACGCAGAACTTCACCGCATCTACATGCTGTTTCTTTCGGAGTCTTGACCTCAACAGGAAATTTCAAAACAGCATCAAAGTCTTTATATTCGTCTTTAAGCGAAAGACCACTCTTCGGGAGTTTTCCAAGTCCGCGCCAGAGGGCATCGGATACTTCAAAAACCTCATACATGGATTTTTGAGCAAGTATATTACCCTCCTCTGACACACTTCTTGGATAGGCATTCTGTAGCTCTGGCCTTGATTCTACCACGCTCTTCACAAGTAAGTAGATACCATATAAAATATCAAGAGGCTCAAAGCCGGAAATTACAAAAGGTATTTTATATTCTTCAAAAACGCTCTGCCAGCCTTTTCTACCGATTATTGTTGAAACATGCCCCGGCCCTATAATTCCATCTATTCTCACCTCTCCCATATCCAAAAGTGCCTTCATGGCAGGAGGTGTGAGTTTGTTGAGTGAAAGGTAATAAAAGTTTTTGAGGTTCTTCTCTTTTGCCACTTTCAGGGTGTATGCGAGTGTTGGTACTGTTGTTTCAAAACCTATACCAATGAGAACATAGTCTTTATCAGGATTGTTCTCAGCTATATTAACAGACTGAATCGGAGAATATACAACATGCACTTCATAGCCCATAGCCCTGAGGTTATTTAAGCTCCCCTCGCTTCCGGGTACATTTACCATATCACCAAATGTTATGACGCCCAGGTTATATTTTTTTGCCATCTCAATCATGCGATCTATGTCTTCCTCGTGTGTTACGCACACAGGACAACCGGGGCCTGAAAGAAGGTGCACATTACTGGGCAAAATTTCTCTTATACCGTACCTGAAAATCTCGTGGGTGTGGGTTCCACAGAACTCCATAAGATTTATATCACGGTCAGCGATTTCTTTTATTTTACTGACAAGAGCCTCTATTTTACTCTTTGCTTTCATAGTCTGCCACAAGATTTCTTATTTCAAGTGCATGGTCCTCTTCCAAAACCCTTATTGCGAATCCTGCATGAACAAGAACGTAATCGCCCACTTTAGCCTCGGGTGTAAAAACAATGCTTATTTCCATTTTTGAACCGCCCATCTGAACATATGCGGTTTTATCATCTATTTTTTCTATAATTTTCAAGGGAACACCAAGACACATATCAAACCTCCCACATCTTATCTCTTATTGCCTAATTATACATCAATACATATGAAAAGTAAAACATAAATACGTCCATTCCTTATTTCTCCGACGTTCATCTACACCTCTTCATAAACCGGGAAAGTGATGGTAAAAACCGTTCCTTTACCAAGCTGGCTTTTTACCTCAATTATACCACCATGAAGTTTTACTATGTGCTTTACTATGGAGAGTCCAAGCCCTGTGCCTCCTGTATCTCTTGATCTTGCTCTGTTCACCACATAAAACCTTTCAAAAATCCTTGAAAGGTGTTCTTCTGAAATGCCTACACCGGTATCTTCTATTTCAATAACAGCAAGGTTATCCAGTTTTTTTAGAGTTATCCTTACAAAGCCTTTTTCTGTGTATTTTAAGGCGTTATCTATGAGATTTATAAGCATCTGTTCAATTTTAATCTCATCACCAATAACCACTGCATCACTCAGGATTTCAGTCCTTAGTTCTAATCCTTTCTTAAGAAACTGCGGTTTGTAAATTTTAACCACATTTTCTATGCACTTTTGAAGACTGACAGGCTTTCTGGCAGACAAGCCTGTGTTCTCTATTTTGTCTAATAAGAGGAGATCTCTGGTTAAGTTTATCAGCCTATCAGTATGTTTTTTAATTATTTTGATATACTCATGCGCCTGCCTCTGATCTTGCACCTCTTCCAGTGCTTCCAGATAGCCTTTTATAGCAGTAAGTGGGGTACGAAGCTCATGTGAGATATTGGAAACAAGTTGTCTCTTGGTCTCCTCCAGTTTTTTACTCTCCGTAATGTCTCTTAAAAGAACCACACTACTTTCTTCTCCCGCGGATTTTATGAGAACCTGGTAATACCTATCCTCATAAAAAATTCTGGACTTTTTAGCGTTTCTTTGTTTTAAATGTGCCTCTATAATATCGCTTATCACAGAAAGAACGGGTATTTCCCAGTAAAATCTTCCCCGAGGAGACTTCTTAAACTCCTCCTCAAACACTTTATTGGCATAAACTACCTTTCCATCTTTACCAATGAGCACTATTGCCTCTGGTACAGCATCTAAAATTCCTTTAAGAGCCAGCTGCTGGTTTTTCATTTTAACAAACAGCTCTTTCAACCTTAAACTTACATTATTTAAAGTCCTTATAAGTCCCCCTATCTCATCACCCCTGTGGGGAATTAAGGTTTCACCAAAATAGCCATTGGCAAGACGAGCTGTGAAAAAGGTGAGCTCTTTTATAGGAGATAGTATGCTTTTTTCAAGAAGGTGGCTTATTAACAAAGAGAGAATCAACAGGGAAAAAACAACTAACACTATTTTTTGTACAGGATTGTTCTCCTTTATAGGAACACCTATCCTGATAATTATTCTTCTGTCTCCATTTTTAAAGGGATATGCAAGATACAACATCCTGCTATTTTTGTAGGGACTATGTGTTATTGCCACTCCCATTCCTTTCCTCTCAGCACCCAATATTTCCGGAAGATATTTGTAATTTTCCATCTTATAAAAACCCTCTCTTGAATCTGCTATCACTTTTCCGCTGCTATCAACAAGTGTAATGAAGAGGTGATTTTTACTCCCACACTTTTTTACTATCTCTTCCAGAAGTAATGTATCCTGTGCGCGGGAAAGTTCTGTTATGTTATACTCCAAAATCTTTGCAATGTTTAACAGATAACGGGTGCTGAGTTGCAGCAGAGCTTTTTCATGATAGGACTCAAATACAAAATAAATTATTCCAGCCTCTATTGAGAGAAGAATAAAAAATCCTGCAAAAAAACGGAAAAAGAGTACTCTTTTTCTCATGTTTCTAACTTGTATCCCACACCTTTTATACTCTTAATAAACCTGCCTGCCTTTTTAAGTTTTCTTCTTAAATTGGCAATATGGACATCAATTGCCCTTCTGCATGTGTCTTTTTCATGCCCCCACAACATTTCAAGGAGCTTTTCTCTGGAAAAGACCCATCCCCTTTTTTCTGCAAGGATAAGGAGTATTTTAAACTCAGTAGGAGTCAGCTCAATCTTTTCGTCACCTACAGTAACTTCCATACGATTTTTGTCAATGAAAAGAATATTTGCAATGTTTATAAAAGCTCCTTCTTCATCTTTTGTCTTTATCCTTCTCAACACTGCCTTGACCCGTGCCACAAGCTCGCGGGGAGAAAAGGGCTTTACTACATAATCATCCGCTCCCATTTCAAGCCCAAGCACCCTATCAACTTCTTCAGACTTTGCTGTAAGTATAATAATGGCAGTGTTATCGTACCTTTTCTCTCTTCTTATTGCTCTGCATATATCAAGCCCATCTGCGTCAGGGAGCATAAGGTCCAGAATCACCACATCCGGGACATTATACTTTATGTAATCCAGGAAAGAACTCGCTCTCTGAAACTTATAACAGGCAAATCCCGATTTTTCAAGATAAATGGCTATTAAATTGGCTATATCTTCTTCATCCTCAACTATTGCCACTGTGTTTTTCTTCATCGTAATGATGTTTTATAATTCTCCCTTCAATCATATAAATAACGTCCTCTCCAATATTTGTGGATAGGTCAGCAATTCTCTCAAGGTCCTTGGTAATACTTACAAATCTTATTGCTCTTTCCACAATTGAGCTGTCTTTTAACATGCAATCTATAGTGCTCCTTACAATTTTATTTCTGAGAGCATCCACCACATCATCCCTTTCACAAACCTTTCTGGCAAGATTAACATCCTTCTCTATAAAGGATGTAATAGCATCTTTGAACATGGATATGGTCTTTTGAGCCATTTCTGGGAGGTACTTAAACGGCTCAAGAGGAAGGGTGTCAACAAGATACATACCGGAATAAGCAATGTTCACAGCATGGTCACCTATTCTTTCAATGTCATTATTCATCTTTAGAATCATCAATATTTCCCTCAAATCAGAAGCCTCTGGTTGATATCTCGCTATGGTGCTGATAACCAGCTCCTCTATCTCTATTTCCCTCTCATTTACCCTGGGTTCGTCCTTATTTATAACTTCATTAAACAAGTGTCTTTTCTTTTTGAGAAGCCCATCTATGCTCTTTTCTATCATGGATTCAGCAAGTGTGCTATTGGCTATCAAAAGCTTTTTAAGTTCATGTATCCTCTCTTTTAACATAATCTCCCTCCACTATACAAACCTGCCAGTAAGGTACTCCTCGGTTTTCCTGTGTCTTGGCCTTGTAAATACATCATCAGTTTTTCCAAACTCAACCAGTTCTCCATTGTATAAAAAAGCTATATAATCAGCTATCCTTCCTGCCTGCGCTACATTGTGAGTAACCATTACTATAGTAACATCCTTTTTAAGTTCCAGAATCAACTCTTCTATCCTGAATGTAGCCTTGGGATCAAGAGCAGATGTAGGTTCATCAAGCAACAACACCTCCGGATTCATTGCAAGAGCGCGGGCAATACAAAGCCTCTGCTGCTGGCCACCTGAAAGGAATGTTCCCTTTTTCTTCAATGCATCTTTAACTTCATCCCACAGATACACCTTTTTTAAAGCAGATTCCACTATCCTGTCTTTTTCCTCCTTTTTAAGCCTTATACCGTTCAAAATATATCCTGCGATGACGTTATCGTATATGGTCATAGTCGGGAACGGATTGGGCCTTTGAAAAACCATTCCCACACGCTTTCGCAATTGGACTGGAGACATCCGAAATATGCTTCTGCCATCCAGCAATATATCTCCTTTCAGAGACGCAGAGGGCGAAAGTTCATGCAACCTGTTTATGCATCTTATAAGGGTCGTTTTTCCACACCCAGAAGGACCCATTATGCCCGTTACCTTATTTCTTGGTATATCAAGATTTATTCCCTTCAGTACTTCTTTTTTTCCATAAAATGCATAAAGGTCACGGATGCTTAAAATTGCATCTTCCATTTCTGCACAAACTCCTTCGCTATTAAGTTTATACCCAAAACAACGATAATCAAAACCAGCGCGGCGCCAAATGCCATTTTGTGCCATGCATCATAGGGACTCATGGAGTAATTAAAAATAAGTAGTGGAAGAGCATCAACAGGTTTTAAAATATTGAAATTTATAAAAGGATTGCCGAAAGCTGTAAAGAGAAGCGGAGCAGTTTCACCTGCAACACGGGAAATGGCAAGCAATACACCCGATATAATCCCGTGCATGGCAGAGGGTATAACCACTTTTATCATGGTTTTCGCATATCCGGCACCAAGTGCATAAGAAGCCTCAATGATATCTCTGGGAACAAGCAGGAGAGCCTCTTCTGTGGCTTTTATCACCATGGGAAGCATCATTATTGAAAGCGCCACCCCTCCAGAAAGTGCCGAAAAATGTCCCATAGGCTTTACTACCCAGAGATAACCCAGAATACCTATCACAATAGAAGGCGTTCCCTGTATGGCACCTGCTATGCTGCTCAAAATATCTCCAAGTGAGTTTCTTTGCTCTGCTATAAATATCCCTGATAAAATCCCCAAAGGGATTGAAATAATAGAGGCAATAACAACCAGAAGCACCGTCCCTATAATTGAATTCAATATACCACCTTCCTCTCCGGGCGAACCAGGGAGAGATGTAAGAAAATGCCAGTTTATAACGCCAATTCCATTTTTTACCACCACATAAAGAATATACACAAGGGGCAAAAATACAGTCCCCACAAGTAGTATAACAACACCTTGCATAACCTTATCTACAATGTTTCTTGTCTTGACATTCATTTTCCTTTCACCTCAAGCCTTTTTACCACAATTTTGCCGAGAACATTAAAAAATATGGATATGATAAATAACCATAGACCAATGTATATTAAGGAGGCAACATGAAGGCTCTCAACTGCCTCGGTGAACTCATTTGCAATGACCGAAGCCATTGTATTTGCTGGAGAAAAAATGCTTCTGGGTATATCAGAGTAATTTCCTATCACCATTGTCACAGCCATGGTTTCACCAAATGCTCTTCCAAAGGCAAGTAGAATACCTGCAAGAATACCGGAACGAGAATAAGGAAAAATCACCCTGGTTATTACGTCAAATCTCGTGGCTCCTAGCGCGTATCCTGCTTCCTCCACATCTTTGGGCACCATCTTTATAACATCTCTTATAATCTGAGAACTGTAAGGGATTATCATAATTGCAAGCACTAAAGATGCAGTAATAATTCCAACCCCAAAAGGTGTGACATGCAATTTTATTTCAAGCATTCTTATTAAAGGAACAAGATAAAAAAGACCAAAAAGGCCATATATCACAGAAGGTATGCCGGCAAGGAGGTCTTCTGTATAGGTAAAAATGCGCACAAATCCCCTTTCCCGATAATAAAATCCAGAAAACAGGGAAAGAGCAAGCGAAAAGGGTAATGACAATAAAAGTGCGATTCCTGACGTCAAAAGTGTTCCTAACAAAAAAGGTAGAAGTCCAAATTTACCCTGCACAGGATTCCATTCTCTAAGAACCACAAATTTAAGTCCGAAAGTCCTGATAGCAGGCATACTGGCCACAAACATTGAGACCAGCATTAAACCTGCAAGAAGCACAATTACAAATCCTCCTGCATAAACCAGAAACTTGAATACCCTATCCTGCGTCATTTTGCCAGGGGTTGTCCATTATAATTTATTAACTTAAGCAATTTCTCGGTCTTTTCAAGCGCTTTTTGAGACAAAGGTGCATAATAAAGAGGTTCTGCGTACCTCTGCCCATTATGTGTCATCCACCATAAAAGCTTCCAGAGTTCTTCTGCTCTCTCTTTGCTCATTCCAGCATTTTTCAGGTCTTTGTACACGATAATCCATGTGAAACCTGAGATTGGATACCCATCTTTTACATTTGTATTTACGAGTGAAACTCTCATATCATCTGGAAGAGTAGTCTCTGTTGCCTTTTTCACGCTTTCTATTGTGGGTTTGACAAATTTACCACTCTTGTTCATAAGTAGTGCAACAGGCATATTGTTGGTAAGCGCGTATGTAAGCTCTATATAACCAATAGCACCCGGGATCTGTTTTACAAGACCGGCAACTCCTGGATTACCTTTTCCACCAAGCCCCACAGGCCAGTTAAGCGCCTTTCCGACACCCACTCTGCTTTTCCATTCCCGGCTCACCCTGGAAAGATAATCTGAGAAAATAAATGTGGTTCCACTTCCATCAGACCTATGCACCACAACAATGTCCATATTGGGTAATTTCACGTGGGGATTTATCTTTTGAATAAGTGGGTCATTCCATTTTTTAATCTTTCCTAAAAATATATCCGCTACAACCTCGGGTGTTAATTTAAGCTCCGGATTTTGAGGCAAATTGTAAGTAAGTGCAACAGCACCTGCCACTATGGGGATATGCACTATGGGAGAACTGAATTTTTTAAGCTCTTTATCAGTCACATAGGCATCTGTCGCTCCAAAATCAACAGTTTTGGCCAGAAGCTGCCTTATTCCTGCTCCCGAACCAATTGCCTGATAGTTAACCCGCACTCCGGTAATTTTATAATATTCATTAAACATTTTTGAATAAAGAGGGTATGGGAAGGTGGCACCTGCTCCTGTAAGGGTTATTGTTTTTGCTCCCAAAGACGAGATTACTGCGAATATCAACACCAGTCCCAATATTGCCTTACCATTTTTCATCAAGCACCTCCTTTGTCAGTACTATAAGTATATAATGCAGGCTTTAAAAAAAAATTAACAGTGTGTTAAGGAAATGTTAATCTGAATATAGAAAAAGGCAAGGCTATTACTTTCCTGAGCAAAAGCAATAAAAAACTTTCGGGAAGAATAAAACCTTTACTTCATTATAATAACTTTCTTCGTAACATACTCCCTGCCCTGTTGCAATCTTACAAAATATATACCACTTTTAAGGTCATTAACAGTAAAGTGATGTGTACCTGTTCTGTTATAAAAAACTCTTCTGATACACCGTCCATCTATGCTGTAAACCTCTATGCTATACGCGCCAGGTCTTTTGATACTATAAGTTAAATTGATATTACCGTTTACGATTGCAGGGACATTCACAATTATGTCAGAATTATCCCCTGCCTGCTCCTCAACACCGGCTGAGGATGTGTATTTAACTACTGAAAGATGCACCCCACCAGAAAAATAACGGCCTCCTGCATCTAACAATGCGTAAATGTTACTGTGGGTATCCACAGCGAGGTCCAATACCGTGGTAGCTTCGCCATCACTAACCGTGGCTCCCCAGACAGAGTCTCCTTGAGAATTAAATTTAATAATCACACCATAATAAAACCCGACAGGACCCCACGTCTCACCACCTATATATATATTTTCACTATCGTCATGAACAACCGCAGAAATCCCGGAAGGAGCCTCATCCAGTGAAAAATAGATTGAATCTATTAAATTCCCATCCTCGCTGCTATATTTCAGAACAACAATTCTTCCAGAGGTACCACCTACTACCATCCCAACACTATATACATGCGAACTTACCACATATATCTGTCCGATACCACTAAAAGATGATACATTGGCATCACTTGACCACAGAAGAGTTCCATCCACATCGTACTTTTCCGTAATCCACTTATAGATAGAATCAGTATCATTCACATAATACGCCAATATATAAGCATTTCCAGAATCATCAAACGCCACTTTTACATCATAATAGTCAAATGTACTATCCAGGCCAATACTCACAGTATCCATTATTTCACCCATTGAATCGTATCTTGCTATCCAGAGCACATGGCTATTGCTAAATCCGGCTAAGAATGCCTCATGATGAGTATTTACCCATATCTTTTTAAAAGTACACGTATCAAATGGAGTGTAAAATG
>JALVLE010000116.1 GCA_027033555.1 Caldifarciminota bacterium
GGGCCTATTTTAATACATGTCCTAACGAAAAAAGGTAAAGGGTATAAACCGGCCGAAGAGAAAACAGAACTATTCCACGGACTTGGCCCATTTGACAAAAAAACGGGTGAACCAATAAAGAAACCTGGACCTCCACGCTACACCCGTGTGTTTGGAGATACAGTGGTGGAACTTGCCGAAAAAGATGACAAAATTGTTGCTATAACCGCAGCAATGCCTCTTGGTACCGGTCTGGATAGGTTTAGAGAAAGATTCCCTGAAAGATTTTTTGATGTTGGAATCGCGGAGCAGCATGCGGTAACTTTTGCAGGGGGATTATCTCTTATGGGAGTAAAACCATTTGTTGCTATTTATTCCACTTTCCTTCAAAGGGCTTATGATCAGATAATTCATGATATAGCTCTGCAAAAGTTACCTGTCAGGTTTTTCCTTGATAGAGGAGGTCTGGTGGGAGAGGATGGCCCTACCCATCATGGAGTGTTTGATCTCTCATATTTGAGGCTTATTCCGAATGTGGTAATTATGGCACCAAAAGATGCAGATGAGTTTAGAAATATGATTTATACGGCTTATAGATACGAAGAGGGACCAATAGCGGTGCGATATCCCCGTGATAGGGTGCCTATGGAACCGCTGAACAGGGAATTTGAAGAGATTCAGATTGGTAAATGGGAAGTATTGAGAGAAGGGAAAGATATTGCAATCCTTGCAGTTGGAACAATGGTGTTACCTGCTGTAGAAGCTGCAGCTTTACTTTCTCAGGAAGGAGTACATCCATTTTTGGTAAATGCCCGTTTTGTAAAGCCTATGGACGCCGAAATACTGGACAGGATAGTAGAAGAGTTTGATACTGTAATAACAATTGAAGAAAACACAGTAATAGGGGGTTTTGGTAGTGGCGTTCTTGAAGAACTTGCAAAGAGAGGGTTTAAGGGGAGTATTAAAAATATTGGGATACCAGATAAATTCATAGAACATGGAGCACGGAAAAAATTACTTGAAGTTGTGGGGCTTACTAAGGAAGGTATATTCAGACAAATTAAAGAGTATTTAAACGTTGGCGTATAATGTTAAAAAGATACTGTGAAATTTGTGGAGAGCGCCCTGCTGAAGTGGAGTTTGTGGAGGTAGTACAGGGCAAAAAGCGCCAGTTGCATTTGTGCAGGGTATGTGCAGAAAAAGAATCTAACGGGCTAAGAATCATTGTCCCTGAAAAAGAGGACAAGAAAATTGAAATAGTGTGCCCTAATTGCGGAACCCCGTTGTCATATATCAAGACCACTTTGAGGGTTGGATGTCCTGTGTGCTATAATGTTTTTGAAGGGGAGATTAAAGACCTTCTGAAGAAGCTTCAGGGCAGCAGTACATTCTCTGCACATGATGATCTTAAGAGCTCGGAAGAAAAAGACCTTATTATTATAAAGCATAGATTGAAGAGAGAGCTTGAAAAGGCAGTTGAATCGGAAGATTTTGAGAAAGCAGCTCGTCTCAGGGATGAAATTAGAGAAATTGACAGGAGACTAAGGTGGCTTGGTTTGCATCCTTCAGATTAACTCCTGTTTGGTGGCATTCACAGGGAAAAATAGTTGTCTCCTCCAGGGCAAGGTTGGTAAGGAATATTGAGGGGAAGAA
>JALVLE010000117.1 GCA_027033555.1 Caldifarciminota bacterium
ATAGAAGGAGACATAGTATTTTGTAATAAAATCAAGAAGTTTCAATCTTACTCCTTTAATAGAGAAGTGAGGAAAGATTATTTTCCTGATATTTTTGATTTCAAAGGGGAGTTGTTTTTCCTGATATATTTTAATAACCACACCACGTGCTATACCTTTTCCAAATGGTGCCTCTACCAGGTCACCTTTTTGAAGATCGTCATTGCATTTATAAGTATAAACATTATGACCCGCTTTTGGTATTACAATATCACAAAGCATTTAAAACCTCTTCTCAAAGAATATTCCAAAATAATATTTGCCCTCTTCGTCTCTTACTGCTTGCAGGCCGAAATACCGGGAGATTCTATATCTTAAGTCAAATCTGTCGTATTGAATTGATAAAAAATCATGATAGTACTTCAGGTACACGTCTTTTGTTACGTAAAAACCAACTGTAAGGTGTGGGTCCTCTTCCATGCTCCCTGTGGATATTTCCAGTTCCCTTAAACCTAACTTTCTCCTCAAGCTTCTCAATAAATAACTTTGCGCAAATCCAAGTGCTTTTCTTTCAAGCATGCTTGCTGTAATAATACCTGCATCCCATTCATTCAGGGGTCTCCCAAAGGTAAGCAAAGCCAGAATGTTGCTTTCATCAAGTGGAGGTTCTGAAGAGAGACTTACAACAGGTTCAGTTAGAGTTCCACTTATCTTTAAGGTTATGGTGTAAGAATCAACGTCTGTTATTGCAATGATATTTAGCTCAGGATCTATAACGGATAGATTGTTGAAGATCACGCTTCCTTCTGTTACCCTGAACATGTGCTCAAAGTATGAGAAATTTCCGCCAAGAACATTTAGTTTTCCATTTATTAAAGTTCCAGTTTTGTCATATCTATAATTGAGTTTCCCATCAAATTCAATTTCTGCAAATTCATTCAGAAGATAGACATTCTCTTTCCACCAGATATTCAAATTTATAGCAAGTACAGGGTTTGTTTCCTCTCTTGAGGCGCTTTTTGGAGTGCTGAACTCGGCGAAGAGATAACCCTCTTTCACGTGTACCTCACCTGTAAGTTGCAATGGTGTGATTGTCCCCTTTGAAAGCTTAAGATTTCCATCACAAACAGCCTGTATGTCGGAGCCGATTTCAATGTATGTACTTTTTGCGTAAATTGATATGTCCGGGCTGTCAAATAATCCCTTTTCACTATAAATACTTCCAAAAGCGCTAATTTCACCTGCATCGCTTTCAGCTTTGAGGCTTTTAAGGAAGATTCTGTCTCCCGCAAACTGCACATACGCAGAAAGATTATCTGCTCTCAGCCCTATATCCGGCATATACCCATTTGTGCCTTTTAATTTTAAAGCCCCTGTCAAGAATGGTCTTTTTATTTCTCCTTTTATCCCTACATTGCCGCTTATCTCTGCATATTCCATAGTATAAATATCCTCAATGTAAGGCAGAAGGAATGTAATATCAAACTCTTTGAATTCAAATAGCAAATCTGAAGTTATATTGTCCAATTTAATAGGGAAGAGACTGGACTGGAAAATTAAAGACCCTTCTATGTTAAAACTCCCGTTTTCTTTTGTTCCCCTGATGTGATCTATTTTTAAAATATTGTTTATATAACTGAGAGAGTAACTTATGCTATCTACTTCCACATTTTCAAACATAGGATGCATAAGACTCCCTTCTGATAAAAAGACCGGCGATTTTATGTTGCCTGTTATTTGAGTGGTACTTGTTATGGTAAATAGGTAATTCTTAAAAAATGGTATTCTCAGAGAATGAGTTATAAGATAAGCACTTATATTCCCGTCATCAGAAGAAAATGTACCATGTAGTTTGAATATGCCGTCACCTGCAAATAGTTTTCCTGTAGTTAAATAAAAAATACCTCTCTTATAATTAAAAAATACAGGTGTCTCATTACGTATTTTAAGGCCCTCTATAAACCCCCGCATAGTATCCACATATACTGTATATTCGCCTGTGGTGCTAAATGCTTCACCGTATAGGTAGAGCTCATTAGTATCGTGCACGAGTGATAATTGAAACGCCACATTTTGCAGGTCTTGTACTGTCCCCCGAAGTTTAATGGTGTCTATAGGTATATTGTGTTTAAAAATTGCTCTGATACTGGTTAGAGATATTTCTATCTCATTCTTCTCTCGGGTATGGGTTGAGATTAAAACCCGCATCATCTCTCCAATTGGGGTTTTTAAATCTGCAAAAGAGAGAGAGGAATTCAGGCTTATTTCTCCTCCAGGTAGCCGTTTCGCCTTTATATATCCAGTCAATAATCCAGATAAAGAGCTGTCGTAATCTGATATATAAACAGAGGGTTCAATATAGATAAGCTGGCTGTCTTTTGTAATCATACTGGAAAAAAAGGTTGTACTTGTATGGAAGTTAATATATCCACTATCCATAACCAATCTGGAAAAGTTCTGCTCTCTAAAGAAAACGGTAATTTTACCAATTGTGTAATTGTTTATAACAGCGTGTGTAAGCCTCAGAATACCTTTTGCCTCCCTGTTTATGCCTTTTAAGAAAAGCTTTCCTTTAAATTCAGCATTTTTTTCAGAGTATTGGAGGTTTGTTAAACTCAGTCGGTAAAGAATGTCACTTTTTATTTTTTGAAAATTGAAATTTCCTTCCAAAAAGAGCCAGTCAGATTCAACGGAAAATGTGAAATAAAAAAAATGATGTTTTTCCATCTTTGCAGATATTAATATTCTGTCTATTTCCCTTTCTACGGCTTCAAAGCCCTCTATTTTCAAACGGGCGTGTTCTAATGTTGGCTCCAGTGTAATTTGCGCATCGTGTATATAGATTTTTGATTCAGCTATGGATGTTCCTTTAAATGAAAGTGTAATAAGTGAGTCATAAGAAGCTTTAATATTTTCTATGCAGAAATTACTGGTACACATTTCACCGCCTGTTAAATGAAAGGTTTTTCCTATCTTATAGAAGATACCCTTAAAAAAATTTAATTCAAAGTTTCTATACGTGCCATCCTCTATAAGGATTTTTGCTACAAAATTTTTCATTGTGCCTTTAAAATCTATCTTTGCATTGTCTATCTTTATGGTGTCTTTCTTAAGGACAATATGAGCCTCTTGAAAAACTAATCTTGAAAGAAAAATGGGCATATTCGGGATTTTTATCCTGTTTTTCTTCTGTGTTTTCTTTCTTGAAGTTGTTTTAAATGAATCTATTGAGATAAAAAGCCTCTTTGCGTAAATAGAGTTTAATCTAAATTTTATTATCTCAAGAGGGGAAACGGTTATCTTCAAGGTGTCAATATAAATTCCATTACCTGTTATACCGCTTAAAGTTAAGGTGTTTAAATTGTTGAAGCTTATATTATTTATGGTGATTGTTTTGCCTGTGAGTTTACTCAGGGTGGCTGATAATAAAAAAACTCTGGACTTATATAAAGTCCAGAGAAGTAGAGAGAGTAGGAGAAAGAATAAGAAATCTTTTAAATAGCTTTGCTTAATTTTTTGTAGCACTTGCTACATACCTTAACGCGTTTCTTTTTCCCGTCTATTATGGCCACAGTTCTTATAAGATTAGGCTTCCATTTTCTGCGGTTTCTATTGTGTGCATGGCTAACCTTGTTCCCAAACATTACTTCTTTTCCACAAATATCACATTTTGCAGCCATAAAATACCTCCTCTTGTGTATGTCCTGTATTATACAGATTGGAAATCGTATAAACAAATTTTTAAACTCCTTGCAAATTCGGCGAATTGTTAGTATTATAAAATCCGAACGATAAAGGAGGTTTAGTATGTTTGAAAACCCTTTTGAGGAGTTTGAGGAATTTTTAGGTGGAGGAGCTGCCAAGCGTTTTGCCTCAACTTATTACAGACCTCCAATGGACGTGATAGAGACTCAGGAGAGGTATGTGATTACCATAGAAATACCAGGTTTGTCAAAAGAGAACATAAGGATAGTTCTTGAGGGAAATTTGTTGCGAATTGATGGGTATCGTCCGAGAAATCCGCTTTGTGATGAGGAGGAAAATACCACATTTGTACATAGTGAAATCCATTATGGGCATTTTCAAAGAAAGCTTGAGTTTCCACATGGGGTAATAGATAGGGAAGGAATTAAATCCAAGTATGTGAATGGTTTTTTAATAATAGAGGTTCCCAAAAAGAAGCCGAGGGAGATAGAAATAAAACTGGAGGATTAAAATGGAAGAACACAAAGAATTTGCACCGGATGCAATTAAGATTCCGGATGTTGTCCCTGTTTTACCGATTAAAGGGGGAGTGGTATTTCCTAATTTGATAGTACCACTTATTGTTACAGATGAACGCTCTAAAAGGCTTATAGATGACGCCTTAAAAGGCGATAGGATAGTCCTTGCAGTAACTCAAAAAGATGAAAAGAAGGAAAATCCCCTTTTCAGTGATCTATATGAAGTTGGTACAGCCGCATTGATTCTCAAAATGATGCGCTCTCCTGATGGTGCTGTACGGGTGATGATTCAGGGAATAAAAAGAATGAAAATAGTGGAGGAGGTTCAGAAAGAGCCGTATCTTAAAGCAAGGGTTGAAGAGGTTAAAGAAATATTTCACGATGATCTTGAAACGCAGGCTCTTGTAAGAAATGTACTTAACACGTTTTCAGAAATAGTTAAAAAAGCCAATTATTTACCATCTGAACTTGCGCAGGTGGCAGCAGGAATAAAGGATCCTGGTAAGCTCGCTGATTTTATTGGTTCTTATATGAATTTTAAGGTTGAGGAGAAACAAAAAATACTTGAGGAACCAGATGTTGAAAAGAGGCTGAGATTTATATTTGATCTCCTTGTAAAAGAGCTTGAAGTTTTGAAAGTTTCAGAGCAGATTCAGGCAAAGGTAAAAGATGAGCTTGATAAGGGACAGAGAGAGTATATACTCAGGGAGCAGTTGAAGGCTATACAGAAAGAGCTTGGGATAATGGACGAAAAACAGCGGGAGATCAATGAGCTTAAGGAACGCCTTGAAAAGAAGAAGTTGCCGGAAAAAGTGAGGGAAGTGGCGCTAAAAGAAATTGAAAAACTTTCAAGAATGATGCCCGGTTCTCCTGAATACATAGTTTCAAGAAACTATATAGACTGGATT
>JALVLE010000118.1 GCA_027033555.1 Caldifarciminota bacterium
AGCCTGGCCCCCTGTATGGTTGTTCTTTCCTTGTGAAAAGTTCTTTTGTGAGGTCTTTCATTCCGAATTTCTCCTCAACGTATTTTCTTGTGTCAAAATCCTTTCTCATAGGAGGGATACCCTTCCAGTCTTCAAGAAGGAATTCATCCAGTCTTGGATGTCCTTCAAATACTATTCCGAACATTTCATGAATCTCCCTCTCATAGTCAAAGGCCATTTCATACACATGAATAGCCGTTGGCATAGTTTCCTTATCCCTTTTTATACGAGTGCTTATTAGCACATGGACATTGTAGGTGAGGGAGTAGATATTGTAAACAAGTTCAAATTCTCCCTCATTTATCCAGTCAACGCAGGTAAGAAGTGTAAACTGGTGAAATCCTCGTTGCTTCATATAGGCAAGCATTGGGAGCACCATGTTTTTAGGAACACTTACCCTTACCCGTTTTTCCCTCTGAATATTTACCTTCGCAAACTCTCCAAAAGTAGTTTCAATGTCCTTTTTGATTTTTTCTTCCTGTGTCATTTTTTCACGCTCCATTTTTCAACATCAAATAGCTCTGCCTGATTCTTTTTATACCATTCGTAGTTTTCAATATATTTTTTCCATGCATTTGCTTCCCCTTTTGCTATCATCTCGCGCAGTTTGAGGAAAGCATCTATTATGGCTTCCGGTCTTGGCATGCAACCGTTTATATAGAGGTCAACGGGAATATAAAGCTCCAGTTTTTTTATAACATTGTAAGAGTCCCAGTACATTCCGCCGTTTATGGTACATGAACCAAATCCTATGACATACCTGGGAGTTGGCATCTGCTCGTATGCTCTTACCACTCTTTTCAGTGTTTTAACTGTTAGATAACCTGTGATAAGCAGAAGATCCGACTGCCTTGGTGTTGCCATTGGCATTATTCCAAAGCGCTCCATATCAAATCTTGATGTCATGGTTGGTGGGAGCTCCACAGCTCCACACCCTGTGCAAAAATGCATCATCCACAGAGAACGTGATTGTGCAAATTTAAATAGCTTCATCTCTACCTCCAAAAATAAACCTGTAAAATCCCCAAAATTGCAAACAGTAGAGGAATACCCCAGTAAAATCTTACTGCCTGTTCAATACGGAAACGAGGCATTACTGCATTTACGAGTACTGAACCCATAAATACAGTAAATGTTCCCACAAAGAACCAGAGGATGTTTTGGGGACCAAAAAATATGTCCACAAGGAGTCCTGTTTCCACAATTATTCCAACAGCGTGCCATAGCTGAAGTAATCCCAGGAATTTGCCTCCGTATTCCACCATAGGTCCTGAAGCTATTTCGTGGGGAGCAATGGGAAGGTCAAAGGGTTTCTCTCCCAGCATCCCTTGAATAGCAAACAGGGCTGCTATAAAGGAAATAGGATACATTAAAGCTGCCCATCTGGGGAAGGTACCCTGTGCGAGTATAACTTTATAGATAGATGCTGTATGGTTGGCATAAAATACAGGAAGAGTTGCCATAAAGAAAATGATTTCGTAGCCCAGCATTAATGAAAGTGCCCTCGCAATACCTATGGTTGCATTTGAATTGGCTGAATCTCCGGCTCCAAGTGCCATTCCGAGAGGACCTACAACAAGAAGATATAAAACCACGAATAGATCCCCATTGAAGTGGAGAAGAGGAGTATGATTTCCCAGTGGTAAAAATAAAAGGGTGGCACTTATCCCCGCGTAGGCAATTACAGGCCCGAGGATGTGCATCACTCCATGTGCTGCCACGTCTTTTTTAGGAAGCAGTTTGAGAACATCTAAAATGGGCTGGTAAATGGGGGGACCGTATCTATTCTGTACATGGGCTGTTACCTTTCTTGCTGCACCCATGTACAAAAGTCCAAGGATCGTTACAAGCAAAAGGTAAAGAAAAAAGTATATGATACTCATAATTTACCTCCCATTAGGTATGCAAGTAGAGAAAAGAAGAGCACAAGATAAAAAAGGTAAACCCTCGCATCTCCAAGATAAAATCCTCGTGCTATTTCTCCGAAAAGAGCAAATAGCTTGAGGAAGGCGTTAAGTAGTTTTTCAAAACTCCATGTTAATGGTTTGCCGAATGCCTTTTTGAGAAAGCCATAGAATTCTCCGGCATAATGGAGTTCAAAATCTTCGTCTATAGCCTCGGTAGCTGTGTAGTTATCTGTCTGTTCTGCCTTATATATTTTGCCAAAGATGAAATATATGAGGAGGGAAAGTAAAAATGTGATACCCATGACCAGGCCCACTGTCGGGAAATTCACATGTCCAAGAGAGGTTGTCATGGTTGTAATGTTGTATCCAAGTTCTGGCTTAAGGTAGAATCTTACTATATAATCAATGTATTTTATCACCAGTCCCGGCGCAACTCCCAGTACAAGGGTGGGTATTAAAAGTATAATAACTCCTATAATATACCCTAAAGGAGCTTCTTTGACTTCTCTGTGTTCTTTGTGCAGTTTGCCAAGGAAAATACCGTGAATAAGCTTGTAGGAGTAAAGAAAGGCAGTAATGGATGCAAAGAAGATGAGAGATACCAGAAAGAGGTCTCCCTTCATAATAACAGCCTCATACAATAACCATTTGGAAGGGAATCCGATTGTTGGTGGCACACCTGAGGTGGCAATTATCCCGAATAATAGCCCCAGAAAGGAAATGGGCATTTTCTTTATAAGCCCACCCATTTTTCGGAGGTCAGTGGTTTTTAGTCTATAGTACACACCTGCCACAACAAGGAACAGAAGGGATTCAAAAACAGCGTGCCCCAGGGCATGGAAAAATGCGGCAACCACGCTGTAGTGTGTGTGAATGCCAAAGCCCACCGCCACATAGCCAAGCTGGCTTATACTTGAGTAAGCGAGAAGTTTCTTCGCGTCATCCTGCATGAAAGCATAAATGCCTGCAAGTGTGGCTGTTATTCCTCCAAGCCATGCAAATACCGTAAGGAACCATGGATACCTGGAAGCAATTTCAGTGAAAATCTTAAAAAGTGCAACAAAATAACCAAAGATACCGATTTTTGAAAGTCCACCTGAGAAAAACACTGTAAAAGCATCCTTTGAGTCGCTGTAAGCGCCAGGTGCCCAGAGGTGGAAAGGCATAAGTGCTGCTTTTACCATGAAAGGAGTAAGAATCAGAATAAGTATCAGGATATTAATATGTCCTCCTGCAAAAGAAATATCCCCTATCATCACAGAGTGGGTTATGTGCACTTTAAGGAATGTACCAAAGAGAAATGCATAGCCGCCAAAAACAGACCACACAAGATACTTAAATGCCGATTCTGGGGAATATTCGTTCTTGCCTTTTAGTACCATAAAGAAAGAAAACAGGCTCATGGTCTCAAAAAGAAAGAAAAAGGATATGAGGTCTTTTGCAAAGAGAACACCAATTGCACCTGTAAGTGTAAGGAATGCAAAGAGATAGTAAGCGCCATCATTGTCTTCATGGAAAGAAGCAAGCAGGAATATAAGAAACAGTGCAAGAACAATAATTCCGAAAAACATTGTGGAAAAACCTGTTCCAAAGTGAACATGATACACTTTGAGGTTAAGAGAATAGCTCAATCCAGGCCTGATGTTGAGGATAAACAATAAACTTCCGGCAAGCCAGCCGAGTAAAGCCACAATATTCCTCAGTGCCTTTACAGGACCGAGGAAAAGCACAAGAAGTCCTGTTAGAATAAACACAAGAAGAACATAGAACATTGTCATCACAGACCTCCTATTATAGAACTTATATATGCTGTCCTCTCAAAGAGTGCCCTTGCAGCTTGGTGGGCAAATGTAAATACAGGGTGAGGCCATATACCGAAACCGATTATAAATAATGCGAAGATTACCATGATTGAGGCATAAAGCGGATTGATATTATGCTTTATACCTTCTCCCGTGAATATATTCACGATGACCCTTCCGTAGTAGTAAATTTCAAGAAGCGAAACCAGAAGAACAAGTCCAATCAGATACACGTAGCCGGCTTTCAGCATGCTGATAAGGGCTGATATTTTTGACCAGAAACCGAAGAAAAAAGGCATTCCCAGAATTGTAAGGGCGCCCATTGTAAAAAGCAGGCCTGCGAGGAAATTGCTTCTTCCACTGCCTTTGAGATCCTCAAGGTAATAATCCCTTGTTCCACCGGTTAGTGCTCCGAGAGAAAGGAACAAGAGGCCTTTGCCAAACGCGTGGTTGAGAGCAAGGAGAATGATGGTAGTGAATATGAAAATGTCTGACCTTTTTGAAATTAGGGCTAAAACAAATAACAAGAGTCCCATTTGTCCTATTGAGGAATATGCAAGCATTCTTTTTATGTTTTTCTGCATGAGAGCGGCAAACTCTGCTATCACAAAGGTGATTATGCCAAGGTAAAAAATGATACCAAGGGCATAAAAGCTATTGAATATGGTAAAGAATACCCTCGCGGCAAGATAAACACCGGCTTTTGAGATGATGGATGCGAGCTGAGTACTTATACTGTCGTGTGCTCCCTCGTATGCATCTGGAGCCCATGCATTCAAGGGGAAGAGCTCTATTTCAACGCCGATGCCGGTAAGTAAAAGAAGTGCAGCAAATATCTTAATGCTGTAAGGTATATCTGGCATGTATTTTGCAATTTCAGCCATGTTTAATGAACCTGTGGATAAGTAAAGCACAATAATACCGAGAAGATAGAGTGAGGAGCCAATTGCTCCTATCATCATGTATTTGAAAGCGCCTTCCAGTGACTTTTTATCTCTGGTTACCGCTACCAGTCCAAAGGATGATATTTCAAGTATCTCCAGGAAAACGAAGGAGTTGAATAAGTCTCCTGTCATTATAATTCCCGATGCTCCTAAGATGTTAAGGAGAAAGAGCATGTAAAACTTCTCGTCTTTTTTGCCTTCTGCAAGGTAGTAAACAGAGAGTAAAAAGCCTATTACCTGGACGAGGAGGGCAAAGAGGAAGCTGAATTTATCAATTGCGAGATTGATGGCAACCGGAGGCTTAAACCCTGCTGTGGTCACGAGCATGGCACCCCCTGTTATTTTGTTTATATTGCTTGCGAGTATAAAGAGATTTATAAGGGTGGCAACAGGGGGTGCCATGCTCGTGACC